>PBRP01000123.1 GCA_002726655.1 Gammaproteobacteria bacterium | reverse complement strand
GGCAAGTTGCCACAAGTCATGGATATTCCTTACCTGCTCGCGATTCAAGTGGAGTCATACAAGCAGTTTTTGCAAGACAAAATTGATCCAAAGAAGCGGATTAAAAAGGGTCTCCACACAGCGTTTCAGTCGGTTTTTCCGATCACAAGTTATTCTGGGAATGCTGCGCTTGAGTACGTGAGTTATCGTCTGGGGAAACCGCCCTTCACTGTGAAAGAATGTCAACTACGCAGTGTGACCTATGCCGTACCTTTGCGGGTCAAGGTCAGGCTGATCATTTATGACAAGGACTCTTCGAACAAGGCTATTAAGGACATTAAGGAGCAGGAAGTCTACATGGGTGAAATCCCCTTGATGACTGACAATGGTACCTTTGTGATCAACGGCATTGAGCGAGTGGTCGTTTCACAGTTGCATCGTTCACCCGGTGTGTTCTTTGACCATGATAAGGGCAAGACGCACTCTTCGGGGAAACTACTGTATTCAGCCCGGGTAATTCCAATGCGGGGCTCGTGGCTGGATTTCGAATTTGACCCGAAAGATTGTGTGTTTGTACGTATTGACCGACGCAGGAAGCTTCCGGCAACGATCTTGCTTAGGGCGCTGGGATACAGCGCGGAACAGATTCTTGCCATATTCTTTGATGCGGATACCTTTCAGATTGAGAAGGAAGGCTACAGCCTTAAGCTTATTACCGGCAGACTTCGTGGCGAAACTGCCCAGTTTGATATCGCTACAAAATCGGGTGATACCATCATCGAAGAGGGTACCCGAATAACGGCACGACATATCCGTGACATGGACGAGGCCAAGTTGACCAAGCTGGCCGTGCCAACGGAGTACGTTTGTGGTCATGTCCTGGCGAACGACATGGTCGATAAAGAGACTGGAGAGATCGTCGTAGCCTGTAATACTGAGGTTACCGAAGAGGTTCTCGAGAAATTACGCGAGATGGAGGTCAAAGCTTTCAACACGATCTATACCAATGATCTTGATCATGGCCCCTGGATTTCTGACACCCTCAAGGTTGATCCATCAACCAATCGCCTGGAAGCACTGGTAGAAATCTATCGAATGATGCGTCCGGGAGAGCCGCCGACAAAAGATGCGGCAGAAAACCTGTTCACCAACCTGTTCTTTGCTCCGGAACGATACGACCTCACTGCAGTTGGTCGTATGAAATTCAATCGTCGCCTTGGTCGTGAAGAGGAAGTAGGTGAAGGTACACTCAGTGATGAAGATATTACTGATGTCCTCAAGTGTCTGATCAATATCCGTAACGCGAAAGATACGGTCGATGATATCGATCACCTGGGAAATCGTCGTATCAGGTCCGTAGGAGAAATGGCCGAGAACTCATTCCGTCTTGGGTTGATTCGCGTGGAGCGGGCAGTAAAAGAGAGACTGAGTCTGGCGGAATCTGAAGGCTTGATGCCCCAGGACCTGATTAATGCAAAACCTGTGGCAGCAGCGGTGAAGGAATTTTTCGGTTCAGCACAGTTGTCACAGTTTATGGACCAGAATAATCCGCTGTCGGAAGTGACCCACAAGCGACGTGTATCAGCCCTCGGGCCGGGTGGACTTACCAGGGAACGCGCTGGTTTTGAAGTCCGGGATGTGCATCCCACTCACTATGGTCGAGTTTGTCCTATCGAGACACCTGAGGGGCCAAATATTGGGCTGATTAATTCGCTGGCAACCTATGCCAGAACAAATTCATATGGGTTTCTTGAAAGCCCCTATCGCAAGGTAATCAACGGTAAAGTCACAGATGAAATAGAGTATTTGTCGGCAATCGTTGAAAGTGATTATGTCATAGCGCAGGCGAGCGCTCCGATAGATAGCAAGGGTCAACTAGAGGATGACCTCGTTGACGTTCGCCACCTTGGGGAATTCACAAAGATGCCAAGGGATAGCGTCAACTTCATGGATGTATCCCCTCAACAGGTGGTTTCTGTCGCTGCATCTCTGATACCGTTTCTCGAGCACGACGACGCGAACCGTGCCTTGATGGGCTCAAACATGCAGCGTCAGGCGGTTCCGACACTGTTAGCGGAAAAGCCGCTCGTTGGTACTGGAATGGAGCGGATCGTTGCCCGGGACTCAGGCGTGTGTGTTGTCGCAGAAAGAGGTGGTGTGGTCGAGACCGTTGATGCAGGAAGAATTGTCATTCGGGTCAACGATGCGGAAACCGAAAGTGGTGAAGCAGGTGTCGATATTTATAACCTGACCAAATACACAAGGTCTAACCAGAACACCTGTATTAACCAGAAACCATTGGTCAAGCAGGGTGATGTGATTGGGCGGAATGATATCCTGGCCGACGGGCCTTCGATTGATATGGGTGAGCTCGCTTTAGGTCAGAATATGCGCATCGCATTTATGACCTGGAATGGCTACAACTTTGAGGATTCAATCCTGATTTCGGAGAAAGTCGTGAAGGAAGAACGTTTCACGACCATCCACATTCAGGAACTGACCTGTATCGCCCGGGATACCAAATTGGGATCAGAGGAAATCACCTGCGATATTCCCAATGTTGGTGAAGGAGCGCTAGGGAAACTGGATGAATTCGGTATTGTATATATAGGCGCTGAAGTAGAAGCCGGCGACATCCTGGTCGGGAAGGTAACACCAAAGGGTGAAACGCAATTAACACCTGAGGAGAAGTTACTTCGCGCCATTTTTGGTGAGAAAGCCTCAGATGTGAAAGATACTTCGCTCAGAGTGCCGAGCAGTTATAACGGAACTGTAATAGATGTTCGCGTATTTACTCGCGATGGTATCGACAAAGATCAGCGTTCCCTCGATATCGAACATCATGAACTTGAGCAGGTCCGCAAGAATATTGAAGAGGAATTCCGCATCATCGAAACGGCGACCTTTGAGCGGCTTGAACACTCACTTGTTGGTAAAAAAGTAATTGCCGGACCGGGTCTTAACAAGGGCGATAAGATAAGCAAAGACTATTTGAAAGAGCTGCCTGTCGATGGTTGGTTCAAGTTGAGGCTTGAGACGGACTCTTTGAATGAACTACTGCAGCAGGCTGACAAGCGTTTGAAGGAACGTCGGGTTGAGCTGGATGAACAGTTTGCAGAGAGTAAGGGTAAACTTGAAAGCGGGAACGACCTTGCACCTGGCGTATTGAAGATTGTGAAGGTTTATCTCGCCATCAAACGTCGGATTCAGCCGGGCGACAAGATGGCTGGTCGGCACGGAAACAAAGGTGTGATTTCGGTGATTAAACCGGTTGAAGATATGCCTTACGATGAAAATGGCGAACCCATCGACATCGTACTTAATCCGTTGGGTGTACCCAAACGTATGAACGTTGGTCAGATACTTGAAACCCATCTTGGCTGGGCTGCAGATGGCCTTGGTAAAAAAATCGGTGCGATGATCGATACTCAGAGGCAGGTCGCTGAAGTCCGTGAGTTTCTCGAAGAGATCTATAATCGCAGTGGTCGGGCCGAGGATCTGGCATCTTTTACTGATGCGGAAATCGTGGAGATGGCCAACAACCTACGCAGCGGTGTGCCCATGGCAACTGCCGTGTTTGATGGAGCGGCGGAAAAGGAAATTAAAGGAATGTTGGAGCTGGCTGATCTTCCAACTGACGGGCAGACCGTGCTCTTTGATGGGTGTACCGGCGAGCAGTTTGATCGTCCGGTTACCGTTGGCTTTATGTATATGCTGAAGCTCAACCACCTTGTCGATGACAAGATGCATGCCCGCTCAACGGGATCCTATAGCCTGGTCACACAGCAGCCTTTGGGTGGTAAAGCCCAGTTTGGTGGTCAACGGTTTGGAGAAATGGAAGTTTGGGCGCTGGAAGCCTACGGTGCGGCCTACACACTTCAGGAAATGCTCACTGTGAAATCTGATGATGTACATGGTCGTACCAGAATGTACAAGAATATCGTCGATGGAGACCATCGAATGGAGCCCGGGATGCCAGAATCATTTAATGTTCTGGTCAAGGAGATCAGGTCCCTGGGTATCGATATCGAACTGGAAACAGACTAGGTATCCGTACGGGTATTAGTGACGATGCAGCATTCAATTATTACCTGGGCGTATTAGCCCAGAAGCGGAGGAAGCCTTGAAAGACTTGCTGAACATACTAAAAGCGCAAGGGCAGTCAGAAGAATTTGATTCCTTAAGAATTGGACTCGCGTCTCCCGAGATGGTGCGATCCTGGTCGTATGGTGAGGTTAAGAAACCTGAAACCATCAACTATCGAACCTTTAAGCCGGAACGCGATGGGCTTTTTTGTGCCAAAATTTTTGGTCCCAACAAGGATTACGAGTGTTTGTGCGGCAAGTATAAAAGGCTGAAGCATCGTGGCGTAATTTGTGAAAAGTGTGGTGTCGAGGTAGCGCTAGCCAAGGTTCGTCGTGAGCGAATGGGGCACATTGAGCTTGCCAGTCCGGTTGCACACATCTGGTTTCTTAAGTCCCTGCCATCACGTATCGGTTTGCTGATGGATATGACCCTGCGGGATATAGAGCGAGTCCTCTACTTTGAGTCATTTGTTGTTGTCGACCCAGGGTTAACAACGCTGGAAAAGCGGCAGCTGCTAACCGATGAGCAGTACTATGAAGCGCTGGAAGAATATGGGGATGAGTTCGAGGCGAAGATGGGTGCTGAAGCGATCCAGGACCTGATGAAGGACATGGATATTAATGACGAAATTGCTGTCATCCGCGAGGACCTGCCAAAAACCAATTCTGAAACAAAGATCAAAAAGCTGACCAAGCGATTGAAGCTGATGGAAGCGTTTGTCAAATCTGGCAACAAGCCAGAGTGGATGATCTTTACCGTGTTGCCTGTGCTTCCACCAGATCTGCGTCCGCTGGTTCCACTAGAGGGTGGGCGGTTTGCTACATCGGACCTGAACGATTTATACCGCCGGGTCATTAACCGGAATAACCGGCTCAAGCGGCTGCTGGATTTGTCAGCGCCAGATATCATTGTGCGCAATGAAAAGCGTATGCTGCAGGAAGCGGTTGATGCGTTGCTCGACAATGGCAGGCGTGGTCGTGCTATTACCGGTACTAACAAACGACCCTTGAAATCCCTCGCAGACATGATCAAGGGAAAACAGGGCCGCTTTCGCCAGAACCTTCTTGGAAAGCGGGTAGATTATTCAGGACGTTCAGTCATTGTTGTGGGCCCGACTTTACGCCTTCATCAGTGCGGACTTCCGAAGAAGATGGCGCTGGAACTGTTCAAGCCCTTTATTTTTGGCAAGCTGGAAGCCAGAGGCCTGGCAACTACCATCAAGGCAGCCAAAAAAATGGTTGAGCGTGAAACTGCCGAGGTTTGGGACATCCTTGCTGAAGTTATTCGGGAACATCCTGTATTGCTAAATCGTGCGCCTACATTGCATAGGTTAGGCATTCAGGCGTTCGAGCCGGTGCTGATTGAAGGTAAAGCCATCCAGTTGCATCCCCTGGTATGTACTGCCTACAACGCGGATTTTGATGGCGACCAAATGGCCGTGCACGTCCCGCTTACGCTCGAGGCGCAGCTCGAATCGCGCGCTCTGATGATGTCAACCAATAACGTACTTCTACCAGCAGATGGAGAGCCCATTATCGTCCCTTCACAGGACGTGGTACTGGGTGTCTACTGGATGACGCGGGAGCGAATTAACGATGTCGGTGAAGGGATGGTGTTCGCTGATGTTGAAGAAGTCAGTCGTGCTTATCGGTGTGGCAAGATTGGTCTCCAGGCCAAGATCAAGGTGCGTGTCACAGAGATTGTTAAACAGGACAGTGGTGAGTTTGAGACCACGACCAGTATGTATGATACGACTGCTGGCCGTGCGCTGCTCTACGAGGTGGTGCCGGATGGAATTGCCTACAAACATACAAATGACACCATGGGCAACAAGGATATTTCGCGTTTAATCAACCTTTGCTATCGAACTGTGGGCTTGAAGGAAACTGTCATATTTGCTGATCAGTTAATGTATATGGGCTATGACTACTCGACTCGTTCTGGCTCTTCAATTGGTGTGGACGATTTCGTCATTCCAGGGGAGAAAGCACAAATTATTGCTGACGCAGAAGAAGAAATAAGAGAAATAGAATCTCAATTTGCGTCCGGTCTTGTGACCCAGGGTGAAAAGTACAATAAGGTTATTGATATCTGGACCCGGGCAAACGACCAGGTAGGGACAGCGATGATGGATACCCTGAGCAAGGAACAGGTGACCAACCGCGAAGGTGAGCAGGTGGAACAGACCTCCTTTAACAGTGTCTGGATGTACTCAGACTCAGGTGCCCGGGGATCCCCCGCCCAGATACGTCAGCTTTCCGGTATGCGTGGTTTGATGACAAAGCCGGATGGGTCAATTATTGAGACACCTATCACTGCAAATTTCCGTGAAGGCTTATCCGTGATGCAGTACTTTATTTCAACTCACGGTGCTCGAAAAGGCCTCGCAGATACGGCACTCAAGACCGCAAACTCGGGTTACCTGACCAGGCGTCTGGTTGATGTCGCACAGGATCTTGTTGTTACCGAGAATGATTGTGGTTCAGAAGGCGGTACTGTATTGACCGCAGTCATTGAGGGCGGCGATGTAGTGGAAGCACTTGGAAACAGGGTGCTTGGTCGTGTCGTTGCTGTGGATGTGTTTAACAGTGCCGGTGATGATGTACTGATTCCTCGAGGGACAATGATTGATGAGAAATGGGTAGAGCGTCTCGAAGAACTTACCGTAGATGAAATCAAGGTTCGAAGTGCAATTTCATGTGAGACCCGATATGGCATTTGCAGCATGTGCTATGGACGGGATCTCGGTCGAGGTCACCTGGTTAACATAGGTGAAGCTATAGGTGTTATCGCAGCCCAGTCGATCGGTGAACCTGGCACACAGCTGACGATGCGTACCTTCCATATTGGTGGGGCAGCTTCGCGTGCAACAGCAATCGATAGTGTGCAGGTGAAGCATGCCGGTGTGTCCAGGCTGCATAACCTGAAAACCATCGAAAAAGCCAGCGGTGAGTTGGTGGCCGTATCACGCTCCGGGGAAATAGCAGTTGTTGATCATGAATCCGGCCGAGAGAGGGAGCGATACAAGCTTCCCTATGGCGCTATCCTCAAGAAGGGCAATGATGAACATGTTGAGGCAGGGGAAATTATTGCGAACTGGGACCCACATACTCACCCGATTGTTACTGAGGTTGAGGGAAGAGTGGTCTTTGAAGGGATGGAAGAGGGTATTACCATCCGTCGTCAGACTGATGAGTTGACTGGATTATCAAGTATTTCAGTAATTGATTCCAAGGATCGACCAAGTTCCGGAAAAGATATCCGACCTGCTGTTCGTCTTGTCGATGAGGCTGGTGCGGACCTGCTGTTGGCAGGAACGGATGTGCCCGCACACTATTTCCTTGAAGCAAATGCGATCCTTAGCCTGGAGGACGGTGATCATATTGCAATAGGCGATGTTATTGCCCGAATTCCGCAGGAAGGGTCAAAGACCAGGGATATAACCGGTGGTCTGCCCCGTGTGGCGGATCTGTTCGAAGCGCGTAAACCCAAGGAAGCAGCGGTGTTGGCGGAAATATCCGGCACCATCAGCTTTGGCAAGGAAACAAAGGGCAAGCGGCGTCTGGTCATTACGCCTACGGATACGAGCGAGCTGCCGGAGGGTTCAGATCACTATGAAGTACTGATTCCGAAGTGGCGTCACATGACCGTATTTGAGGGGGAGTATGTCGAGAAGGGCGAGGTCGTATCTGATGGGCCTGAAAATCCTCATGACATTCTTCGCCTGAAGGGTATTTACGCGTTAGCCAACTATATCGTCAAGGAAATACAGGATGTCTATCGCTTGCAGGGTGTGAAGATCAATGACAAGCACATTGAGGTAATCGTCTGTCAGATGCTGCGTAAGGTAGAAATTAGTGAGTCAGGTGAATCCGCCATGATTAAAGGTGAGCAGGTAGAATATGTTCGTTTTCTTGAAGAGAATGATCGACTCGCTGAGGAGGGTAAACAGCATGTTAAGGGCCAGCGTGTGCTGCTAGGTATTACCAAAGCCGCACTAGCCACCGAATCATTTATTTCCGCCGCATCTTTCCAGGAGACCACCAGGGTCCTGACGGAGGCCGCGGTGACCGGAAAGCGTGATTATCTGCGTGGTTTGAAGGAGAACGTTATCGTAGGGCGTCTGATACCAGCAGGAACAGGTCTCAAATACCACGATGACAGGCGCCGCAAGAAAGAAGCTAAAGCAGCAGGCGAAGAGACTCACGTGGTGAGTGCCAGTGAGGTCGAACAGGCGCTGAGCGAAGCGTTAAACTCTGGAGAGTGATAGCTGATGGAAATTGGGTCATGGTAAAAACTTTTTGCCCTGACCCAGTTGACTCATCCAACCGAGGTCATTAGAATTCGGCCTCGCTTGTGAAGGGCCTTTTTTGAAAACTGGCTAATTCTTTGCATTGCACGGGATTGGCGCAAGCATAAACGTAAGAACTTTATAGTCAGAACACTGGAGTCACATATATGGCAAGAATCAGCCAATTGGTTCGCAAGCCGAGAAAAAGGAAAGTCACAAAAAGTGGCGTTCCAGCTTTGCAATCTTGCCCGCAGAAACGCGGCGTATGTACTCGGGTGTACACCACTACCCCGAAAAAGCCAAATTCGGCGCTGAGAAAGGTCTGCCGTGTTCGACTTACGAATGGCTTCGAAGTGACCTCCTACATTGGTGGAGAAGGTCATAACCTGCAGGAGCACTCTGTTGTTCTGATCCGTGGCGGCCGTGTAAAGGACTTGCCCGGTGTGCGTTACCACACGATTCGTGGGACCCTGGATACGACTGGGGTCAGTGACCGGACGCAAGGTCGGTCAAAGTACGGAACCAAGAGGCCAAAATCCTGACCAACCGTTAAAAATCATGCTGACTGCAGCTGCGGTCAGAGTAAGGCCGAGTCTCAAATGAGATCTCGATTAACCTGAAGAGAGAGAAAGAAATGCCTAGACGTAGAGTTCCCCCTAAGCGGGAAATATTGCCCGATCCTAAGTACGGTAACCAGACACTGGCGAAATTCATGAATCATGTCATGGTCAGTGGTAAAAAATCTGTAGCTGAAAAAATTGTTTATGGTGCTCTTGACAGGATTCAAGAACGCACCAGCGGTGATCCGTTGGAAATATTCGATACAGCTCTGGAAGCGATAGCGCCATCAGTGGAAGTAAAGTCACGGCGAGTTGGTGGTGCAACTTATCAGGTTCCTGTCGAGGTCCGGCCATCCAGACGAATGGCACTGGCGATGCGCTGGCTTGTTGATTCAGCTAGAAGCAGAGGTGAAAAGTCCATGGCAATGCGACTGGCCGGCGAGCTTATGGATGCTGCTGAAGGACGAGGTTCGGCAATCCGCAAGCGGGAAGATACACATCGCATGGCCGAGGCAAACAGGGCGTTTGCTCACTACCGATTCTAAAAACTTTTTAGGAACCATTTCAAGAACCATCTTTGAGAACATAGCCAGAACTGTTCCGTAGAACCAGTAAACAAAACGGGGAATTCAAAGTGCCGAGAACGACACCCATTAGAAGATACAGGAATATTGGTATCGTTGCGCATGTTGATGCGGGGAAAACAACTACAACTGAGCGAGTGCTCTTCTACACCGGGCTTTCCCACAAGATAGGAGAGGTTCATGATGGCGCGGCAACCATGGACTGGATGGAGCAGGAGCAGGAAAGAGGAATAACGATTACTTCTGCTGCAACCACCACCTTTTGGGCAGGTACCCAGCAGCAGTTTGATCAGCATCGTATCAACATTATCGATACTCCGGGGCACGTGGATTTCACTATTGAAGTTGAACGTTCCCTGCGAGTATTGGATGGTGCGGTTGTTGTTTTCTGTGGCACCTCTGGAGTCGAACCCCAGTCAGAGACGGTTTGGCGGCAGGCTAACAAATATGAAGTACCGCGAATTGTTTTTGTCAACAAGATGGACCGTGCTGGTGCCGACTTTCTGAGAGTTGTTAACCAGATTGAAGAGCGACTTGGCTCTACTCCTGTACCAATACAATTGGCAATCGGAGCGGAGGAAAACTTCAAAGGGGTCGTAGACCTGGTCAAGATGAAAGCTATCATCTGGAACGAGGAGGATCTTGGTCTCACTTTTGAAGAGCAGGATATCCCAGAAGATATGGTGGCACTTTCGGAAGAATACCGGGAGAAATTAGTCGAAGCTGCTGCCGAAGCTGCTGATGACTTGATGGAGAAGTACCTCGAAGGTACTGAGTTGACCGAAGAGGAGATCAAGAAAGGAGTTCGAATTCGAACGATAGCGAACGAAATAGTACCGGCACTGTGCGGATCTGCTTTCAAGAACAAGGGTGTGCAGACAATGCTCGATGCAGTTATTGAATTGCTGCCTGCGCCTGATGAGGTGAAAGCCATCAAAGGTTTTCTGGATGATGCTGACAGCACTGAAGCTGAACGCCATGCAAATGATGATGAGCCGTTTGCAGCATTGGCATTTAAGATCGCTACCGATCCGTTTGTAGGTGCGCTTACGTTTTTCAGGGTCTATTCCGGCGTATTGAATTCAGGTGATTTCGTCTACAACCCGGTCAAGGACAAACGGGAAAGGATCGGTCGAATGGTTCAGATGCATTCCAATGATCGAAAAGAGATAAAAGAAGTTCGCGCAGGAGATATTGCTGCGGCCATTGGCCTGAAACGTGCAACGACCGGAGACACGCTCACGGATGAAGATAACGTCATTACTTTGGAACGGATGGAGTTTCCAGAACCGGTAATACACGTTGCTGTCGAACCTAAATCGAAGGCAGATCAGGAAAAGATGGGAGTCGCTCTCGGAAAACTGGCGGCAGAAGACCCTTCTTTTAGCGTAAGGACAGACGAAGAATCGGGCCAGACAATCATTGGCGGAATGGGTGAATTGCACCTCGATATTCTGGTCGAGAGAATGAAGCGTGAGTTCAGTGTTGAAGCCAATATCGGTAAACCACAGGTTGCCTACCGTGAAACAATCAGAGACACAGTTGAGTCTGAAGGAAAGTTTGTGCGGCAGACGGGTGGGCGTGGTCAGTATGGACACGTGTGGCTGAAGCTGGAACCACTGGAAGATGCAGACTATGAGTTTGTGGATGAAATTGTCGGTGGGGCAGTCCCTCGGGAGTACATCAATGCCGTGAACAGAGGAATTTCCGAACAGATGGCCGGCGGAGTGCTGGCAGGATACCCGCTTCAGGGCGTGAAGGTCACTCTCTTTGACGGTTCATATCATGATGTGGACTCGAGTGAAGTTTCGTTCAAGGTTGCCGGTTCCATGGCATTAAGGTCCGGCGCGCTCGATGCGAGGCCAGTATTGCTGGAACCGGTTATGAAGGTTGAAGTAGTGACACCTGAGGACTATTTCGGCGATATCGTCGGCGACCTTAACAGGCGTCGTGGAATAGTGCTTGGAATGGAAGATGTCGCCGCTGGTAAAGCAGTACGTGCTGAGGTTCCCATGTCTGAAATGTTTGGTTACGCGACGGATATGCGTTCAGCTACCCAGGGGCGGGCAACCTTTTCAATGGAGTTCGAAAAATACAAAGAAGTGCCAGACAGTATCGCAGAGGCGGTAATTAGTAAGGCAGGCTGATATTGTTTTCAAGATAATGAGGTGATAAATGTCCAAAGAAAAATTTGAGCGGACGAAGCCGCATGTAAATGTAGG
>PBRP01000122.1 GCA_002726655.1 Gammaproteobacteria bacterium | reverse complement strand
GCCAGGTAATGATCGAGGAAAACTGGATTAAACAGGATTTCATCAGGGAACAGACAGACCTGGCTATTCTGGTGCGCAGGGATAACGGTCGTTACCTGCGAGCCATCGACATTACCGGTAAAAAAAGAGACAAGGACAAGTTGTATTTCTACGATACCCTTGAGAGAAAACTGGCAAAAGCCCCGAGGAAAAAACTTAGTTTCAAAGGTCAACAGGCGCTGGAAGGGACCTTCACCGTCCAGTTGTATGACGACAGTGAAATCGAAGTATCACCAGCTTTTTCTTTGTTAAGGGAAAAGCTAAACAAGGAAAGCACTCCGGAGATAGCCAGCAAAATCTGTGGCGTTCACGTTGATATGATCCGGCAGCTGGCGGAAAAGGTAGCGACTAAAAGAACCTGCACCTACATCGGTTTCACATCGGCTAAACACTATCACGGTGACCTGATGGAACGCAGCCTGTTACTGGCCATGGCGCTGTCGGGGAACTGGGGCAAACCTGGCACAGGCTTTAACTGCTTTTTGGTACCAGATATCGGCGTCGGCGGCGTCGGTGCAAGAGACAAGCCCATCGATCACTGGGCGAAGCCTCTACTGGGTCTGCCGAACAAGTTTGGTTTCATGTTCAAGAAAATGAAAAAGGACATGACCACCGAAGTCATGATGAGCGAGTTTATGGTCAAGGCCACTGCGAAACATGGCACGGTGGCGCCCGTGTTTTTTCTCTATAACCACGCGGGCTATGACAAATTGTGGGACAAGCCTGAATGGAACGATCCCACCCTGGACAGAACCTTTGGTGAATATCTAAAGGAAGCGATTGAAAAAGAATACTACAATGAGCAGCAGTATAAACCAGCACCGGACAAGCCACCAAAGGTGCTGATGTTGATCGCCAACAACCCCTTGCGCCGTAACCGCAGTGCTCGCACAACCTATGTCGAAGAACTCTTTCCGAAGCTTGATTTGATCTTTACCCTTGAGCCCAGGATGTCAGCCACCGCAGCCTTCTGCGACATAGTACTACCGGCTGCCTGGTACTACGAAAAAGATGACATGACCGTTACCTTCCACTTGAACCCTTACACCGCCCTGATCGAAAAAGCCGTTGAGCCGCCAGGAGAAGCTAAACCAGAATGGGAGATTTTCAACCTGCTCATGGCAAAGGTTACTGAGCGTGCCGAACAAAGAGGTATGACTTCGTTCCTGGACCGCGGTGGTAGAAAACGCTTATACAAAGATCTTCACCAGCGATTTACCATGAAAGGGCATCTGGCTACCCAGAAAGATGCACTGAAAGAAATGGTAAAGGTTGCGTCTGCCATAGGTACCTTTCCGAAGAATTTTGACTACGATCAGTTTCAGACACTGGGCCAGGTAAGAGCGCATGGCATAGGGCCAGAAGGCAATATTGCGACGGCGTCGAACTTTGATACCAGCAAGCCTTTCTATTCTCTGGCGAAACACCTCGATGAAAAAATCGCCTACCCCACCTACGCCAGACGCGCACAATTCTACATCGACCACGAGTGGTTTCTGGAGGTAGGCGAGGCTTTCCCCATACATAAGGATACGCCACCCGTGGGTGGGGATTATCCCTTCAAAATTGTCAGTGGTCATGTACGGGGCTCCATCCATTCAATGCATGCGGGAACGCCTGACTTTTTAAGACTGCACCGGGGTCAACCCATACTCTTCATCAACCCTGATATCGCGGCTGAGAAAGGTATAAAGGATGCAGATATGGTCAAAATATACAACGACCTGGATGAGGCGCAATTTATGGCCTGCACATCCTCCTCGGTGTCACCGGACCAACTAGTCATCTATATGTTTGAGGCCTGGCAATTCAAGGACTGGAAGTCCCACGACAATCTCTTAGTCGGCATGCCAAAATCTATCCAGTTGGCTGGAGACTATAGCCAACTCAATTATCGCTCTATGCAGGGTTCACCCTCTCCTGCAAATGACAGGGGTCTGCGCGTGAATATTGTCAGGGCAAATTCATAAATTGAGCACAATTGCATGAAAGTATCTACGAGTTCTAAACGAAATGAGTGAAACAAGCAGCAAGCAGAATTTGAAAACATCTGCACGCCAACTGGCCACGGTAATTGACCTCAATAAATGTATGGGTTGTCAGAGCTGCACCGTTGCCTGCAAGAATCTCTGGACCCAGCGTCCCGGCACAGAACATATGCGCTGGGCCAATGTGGGCACTTACCCGGGAAGGGGGTATCCCAGAGACTGGCAGTCCAAGGGTGGCGGGTACGATAAGGATGGAAATGCCAAAGCCGGGGAACTAATCAACCTAGTTGAGGCGGGTGATAATTTTCAGTTCAACCATGATGAGGTGTTTAACCAGCAGAAGGGGCAATCAGCCCACCTGCAACCGACCACGAGCAAGGGTGAGAAGCCACAATGGGGATACAACTGGGACGAGGACCAGACCTCCGGCGACTGGCCTAACGCCTTTTTCTTCTATCTGCCACGAAAATGTAATCATTGTTCTAACGCGCCCTGCATAGACGCCTGCTCACGCAATGCTATCGCAAAACGGGAAGATGGCGTTGTTTTGATCGACCAGGAGAAGTGTACGGGCCATCGTCACTGTGTCGAAGCCTGCCCCTATGGCATGGTGTACTACAACCTATCAACTGGACGAAGTGAAAAGTGCATAGAGTGTTTTCCCAGAGTCGAGCAGAGCATCGCACCAGCCTGCAATCGTCAGTGTGTTGGCAGAACACGCGCCTATGGCTACCTGGATGACAAGGATAGCCAGGTACACAAACTCGTGTACGATTGGCAGGTAGCACTGCCTCTTCATCCTGAATACGGCACTCAGCCCAATGTTTACTATGTACCCCCCATGTCGACGTTTGCTTATGATGATGAGGGGCGTCTCACGGACGAGATGAGGATTCCTATGGAGGTTCTTGAAGAATATTTCGGCTCTGCTGTAAATGGAGCACTGAAAACTCTTGTCACCGAACGACAAAAAAAGAAGGACGGTAAATCTTCAGAGTTGATGGACATACTAATCAGCCGCCGCTGGGAAGACCGGTTTGCCCAATTTACCAATGAACCTGTATAGCTCGCTTAAGGAAATTCAACTATGAGTAGGTTACAACAAGCCGGGGAGTTCAGTTGAAAGTAAAACGTCATTCCCTGGACGCAGCCCTTCTCCTGGATGGTCGCGCCAGTGCCTGGTCCGGTATTGAAGAAACGCTGCTGCCCCTTTCACCTTCACCAATAGCCCTGACGGAGTCCGTATCGCCCTATATGGCAAAGATCACCGGGCACGGGAAGGTGAAAAAAATCAGGGTGAGAATGGCTCACAATGGCAGTATCTTCAGCATGCGGTTGTCATGGGATGACCCGGACAAAGACAATGAAACCACTGATCTTGATGAATTTTCTGACGCCGTATCGGTCATGTTCCCTTTAGCAAAAGGCGCAACAGCGTTCACAATGGGAAGCGAAGAGAAGCCAGTGAACGCCTGGTTCTGGAAAGCCGGTGAGCCGGGTCCATTCGATGTCTTAGCCGAGGGTTACGCCACGAGTAACAGGAGACCTGCAGAGACCAGTGGATTACGGGCAAGTGATTACCACGAGGGTGGCACATGGGTTGTAGTGCTTCAACGCCCCATGGCTGGGGACGGACATGGGATTGTTCATATTGAGCCCGGTGTTGATACTGGGATTGCCTTCGCGGTATGGGAAGGCAGTAACAAGGAAAGATCCGCCCAGAAGGCAGTATCGGGTGAGTTCAAGAGACTCAAGGTTGATGCCTGAACAAAAATACAGCGGTGCGAGCCAGGTAGCAGCGAGGAGCCAGCTATACCAGTCCTTTGCCACCGCTTTCTCAACCCCCGGTGAAGAATTCCTTGACAGCCTGATGGCTGGCGAGTTTGTTGACCTTCTTGTCCAGTCGGGAGAACAACTACCCTACTCCAGCCCTTTCGCAAACCTTGACCCACTGACAGGAGAAATGAGCAGGCAGGAAATTAAGGTCTTCTACAGCTCTTTCTTTGAGTCAGGCATCCAGGCAGTATCCTTAAGGGAACTGGCCTACTCAAGCCTGACGGAAAAATCCTTGCTGGAGGAGTTGTTTCGATTTTATCAGCACTTCGGGCTGAATTTTTCCGACGGAGAACTGAGGGAACTACCAGACAACCTGGCAATAGAACTGGAGTTCATGCACTACCTGACCTTCCTCGAAACAGAAGCAAAGAGCGCCGGTAAGGAAAATGCCAATATCAAAGCGTTGCGATCTGCACAGCGTGACTTCATAAACCTTCACCCAGGGAAATGGGTACAGCCTTTTCTGGCGCGACTGCAATCGCTGCAGAATAATTCAGTTTACCTGGACCTGGCTGATCTACTTGTTCACTTCATAGACAGCGAACAGCGGTTCCTTTCTGATCCGGGGAATGAGCTTATTGCCACGGGCTAGCTTGCCTTACTTCTCCACACTGAGCATATATTTTGCAACCTCAAGCCTGACTTCTGCAGATATATAGTTCTGTGGTGGCATTTCAGGATAGTCAGGGCGCTTCTTAACTGGATTGGCTATGTATTCCGCAAGCGCTTCTGGTCTACCCTGATACAGCGCCTTAACCACAACCGTTGGCGGCCCAATCATCTTAACACTGTAAGCGTGACAACCGGCGCAAATGCCGAAGTAGGCCGCCTTTCCCTTTTCACCTGCAGCAATCTGGCGTACCGGTACTGGCTCAGCCAGAGTATAGGTCAGGGTATCCGCAGTCGAGGTCAGTTCACACTTGGAATAGTTATCCAACCCTACAGAGACATAGCGATCTTTTTCCAGGATACAGCCTCCCTTTCCCTGGCCAAGATTCGCAATATCTACACCCTTGATTCCCGGCATGGCAGCCTTGAGTGGTTCCATAACCTGGGGCAAAGCATTCGTTCCATTGTTCCACATCAGGTTGTTGAGAATTTGCACGCGGTCAGCATTGGGCTCCGAATCGGGGTCACTTCGAACCGCAGAGATAAATTCAAGCCCGGCAATTCCAATACCAATAAACTCGTTGTCAGTAATAATATTGTTTTCAACCACCACATCATCGGCCGCCATTATCGTGATGCCAGTTCCCTTCGACACGAACGAAACGATAGAACCCGGTATCGCAAAGTTGACATGGTTGTTATTGACGACGAAATTGTTGCGAATGATGATGTCGTAGGCAGTCTTGATTGGCAGACCGGGCGTTATAAAAGCCAGGATACCGCCGGTATTATCATGTACATAATTGCCATCAACAATTTGATGCCGACTGTTTTCGATTTCGATGCCCGCAACACTGTCAAAGACTTCATTGTGCAGGACATCAACATTGTCACACATGCCAACATAGATGGCAGCGTCCTCAATACCCGACAGGACGTTGTGTTCGATTAGTCCGTTCTTGCCGAATTCCGGGAAAATGCCGTAGATACCTGCATCGATGATCCAGTTGTTCCGGATGACGAAATTGTTTCCAGCCTGCCCCATAATGCCGTTGCCCTTGTAATTTACTATCTTCAGGTTTTCAACGGTAATGCCACTGCCAGAATAGAGGACGGCATCGTTGCGAATCTTTTCACCTTCCAGGGTTGGCCACTGACTGGCCCTGATCACACCACGCAACGTGATGTCGTCCTTGTCGATGTAAACAGTTTCCTTATAGATACCGGGTTCGACCAGAATCGTATCGCCCGCTTTCGCCCGGGTCACGGCATCCTGGATAGCCTGGCCAGGTTTCACGATAATATCTGCTGCTCTCGCGCCTGCATTGACCAGGAGTGCGCCCACCAGCAGAGAACTCAACATCAGCATCTCTTTACAAATTCTTTTCATCTTTCACCTGCTCCTTCTTTGTTAGAACGCCTGTTGATGCCCTCGGGTAATCGGCCAATGGGATTTAGCCCTGATGGTACACGTTCGGGTATCGCCGGGGCCAGGGACTCATCCGTCAGAGTTTTCAGGAATATAACCAGCAGATCCAGTTCCCTGTCTGAGAGTTCTGGCTCCCAGATATGCCAGTGAATACTTAATGTCTCATTTTCCGGAACGGCATGACCCCGCCCTTTTGTATAAAACTCGACAGTGTCGCGAAGATTGGCAAAGCGGCCTGAATGCATGTAGGGCGCCGTCGCCTCAATATTGCGTAAGCCCGGTACCTTAAATCCACCTCTCTGGGTTGGGTCACCTGTAAGTTTTCCTTCTCCTGCATCGAAGGGCAGCCCCTCTGGCTCAGGAGTTCCAATGATAGCCATTTGCTGACTAGTAAACAGGGGCGGCGTATGACATTCGGCACAGCGGGCAACAAACGAGCGAAAAATATTAAGTCCATCAATCTCATCCTGCTTCAAGGCTTCATGATACCCATGGGCATACTGATCGTAGCGACTGTTTAGAGATATCAGCGAGGACTCAAATGCGGTGATGGCAATATATATCTGTACCGGCATAATGACTGTGTCGCCAAACGCCTCATTGAACAAACGCCGGTAATTCGCATTGGCATTGAGATCTGCTACCAGCTTTTCTTCTGTATTGCCCATTTCATTCTCAGCATAAAGAGGCCCCCTAACCTGCTCTTCAAGGGATGCTGCCCTGGCATCCCAGAACAAGTGCTCAAGAAACGCGACATTCCACAGGGAGGGAGATGATCTGCCCACCTTCTCACCGGTTATACCAATACTTCGACCCAGGCCATCGCTAAACCCCAATTCCGGATGATGGCAAGTAGCGCAGGACAGACTTCCATTCGCAGACATAATCGGATCGAAGAAGAGATAGCGGCCCAGGTCAATCTGCCGTGGTGTAAAACCATCGCGAACTGCTGGCAATCCCGTGCGAAGACCGCCTACTCCTGCATCCTGCAGTGATTCGTAGAGTTGATACAGGCTCCTCAAATGACATCGACCAGATACCTGCTCGAACCCGGGCGGACAGTCTGTGCTTAATTGGATGGCGGTGCTATCAACACGACTATCCGCTGTGAGCGCTGATGTTGGGAGCAGAAATGCTGCCGCCAGCCATTTTATTAGCCTCACCCTGTTGCTGGATCTACTGCTATTGGAAATCATTTTCAAATATCTGAGTAATCCCCATGCCTACCCTTGCCAGCAGCAAACCGCTCGGCACCAGCAAGGGTTTCTCCCGATTTAATAACTTCACGCCCCAGTGCAGTCTCGTTTGTGAGTGCACCTTGCAGGTTCATGCCCCATTGCTGGTATGACGATAGTCTATCGTTACGTAAACACATTTGCGGGAATTGACAAAGTTCCCTGGCGAGATCAAGCGACTTTTGCAGTGCATGCCCAGGTTCACAGAGCCTGTTGGCTAACCCCATGGCCAGCGCCTCATCACCACTTACACCTCTGCCAGTGAGAATCAGATCAAGTGCGTGGCTATGACCCAACAAGCGACTCAGCCGTATCGTGCCGCCGTCTACCAGTGGTACGCCCCAACGCCGACAGTAGACGCCGAATACAGCATTCGATGCGGCTACTCTCAAGTCACACCACGCCGCTAGTTCCAGACCACCAGCCACCGCAAATCCCTCCACCGCTGCTATGACGGGTTTGGACAGCAACATTCGGGTGGGGCCCATGGGACCATCTCCGTTCGGGTCGACCCTATTCCCATTGCCCGTAGAAACGGCCTTTAAATCTGCACCCGCACAAAAGGTATCATCCGCTCCCGTGAGGATCGCGACCTTGCACGATTCATCGAGGTCGAATTGTCGAAAAGCATTAGCTAACAGGGCTGCCGTTGGCCCATCCACTGCATTTCTCGCCCCTGGGCGGTTGATGGTAATGATGGTGATCTCACCATCTTGTTCAACCAGGAGATCGTGATTCTTCATAACAAAACGTACCCCTGTTCAAATGAAAAGCCTATTGTCACACAGGCCACGGGTTTCGTAAGCAAGAATATCTAACCAGGTTTTGTTACAGTTCAGACAGGCATCGCTGGCAAGGATTTTGCTGGTGACTATCAAGCAACGCACATTTTCACAGGATTATCTAAATGACCGACTACCCCAACCCGAATTTCTCCATCGATTTAACTGACCAGGTCGCTTTTGTAACAGGAACAACTTCCGGACTGGGCATACGGTTTGCGAAAGTGCTCGCCAAATGTGGCGCCAAGGTCATCCTTTCCGGCAGGCGGGTCGAAATACTTGAGTCCCTTGCCGAGGAGATTCGTGCCGACGGCGGGACCTGTGAGCCTATTCGTATCGACATGACTGACCGGGAAAGTATTCGTTCTGCCCACAAGCAGGCCGAGGACGTTTTTGGAACCGTTAACATATTGATAAACAACGCGGGTATCCCTGACGCGCAATGGGCAGTGAAGATGTCCGATGAGCTAATTGACAATGTTTTTGATACCAACCTTGTTGGACCCTGGGTGTTATCCCTTGAAGTCGCCAAGCGACTGATCGAACAAAAGCTGCCGGGTCGCATGATTAATATTTCCTCCGTTGGCGCGTATAACTACGGGCCACAAGCTGCTTCCTCTCTTTACTCCACTACAAAGCGGGGAATCGTCCGCATGACGGAAGCCTTTGCAGTTGAATGGGCCCGCTACAACATTAACGTCAATTGCATCGCTCCCGGCGCATTTAG
Organism: Gammaproteobacteria bacterium; assembly: GCA_002726655.1. Taxonomy (GTDB): domain Bacteria; phylum Pseudomonadota; class Gammaproteobacteria; order Pseudomonadales; family Azotimanducaceae. Next base: position 21,187 of record PBRP01000122.1, on the reverse strand, counting down.
ATCCGAGATGATGGATGGCATGCTGGAACGGATCGGTGACATCAGCCAGGCATTTCCACGTAAGCGAATCTGTGATCCCGCGCAGATGGACAGTACCTTGTTGTTTCTGGTCTCCCCCTCTTCAGAGTGTGTGACGGGTACCGTCATCAAAGTTGATGACGGTCAGGGTCCGCGTTAACCAGAGCTCATCACAGGACACCAATTGCACCCTGCAATGAATAAGATAGGACGACTGGGTGTAATTGGCGATGTCCATGCCGAGGATGTTCGGCTCGAAATGTCTCTTGCCCACCTGGAGCAGGAAGGTGTAGATGCCATTATTTGCACCGGTGATATTGTTGACGGTGCCGGTTGCCCCGACCAGGTAGCCGGTCTACTGCAGGATTATGATGTTGCCACTGTCAGAGGCAATCACGACCGCTGGCTGATTGAGAACAGGGCACGGCATGTACCGGATGCCCACCAGCAAGCGGACCTATCAGATGAAAGCATGAGCTATCTCGCCAGCCTGCCGACTCAAATTGAGATCGAAACGACGCTTGGAAAATTACTGCTCTGTCATGGTATTGGCGACAACGATTTGCAGAAGATCTGGCCAGGAACGCCACGCCTGCCAATGGAGAAAAGCGAACAACTGGATGAAATCATCAGTGAAGGCAATTACCGTTTCCTGATCAACGGCCACATGCATTATCGCTCACTGATTCATTTCGAAACCCTGACATTGTTGAACGCGGGTACTCTGAAGGGATTGCATCGCCCCGGATTTTCACTTATTGACTTCGAGCAACGCGATATCACCGCATTCGAGTGCGATGCTAAAACCGTAACTTTTGCCAAGCACCTGCCTCTGGACCCGCCACAGGGTTCGAACCCCTGGTCTAACACCCAGGCGTTCACCGGTGGATGGCAACCACTGGTTTTGTATCCCGATTGAGATCCATCTGAAATGCTCTGACAGCACCAGCCTTGTCTCTTTCTGAGGCCATAGGCACAATATGACCTTTATGATGAACTGGGAATATTAAGATGGAAGAAGTGGTAATTGTCGATGCTGCACGGTCAGCCGTGGGAAAAAAGAATGGCGCACTTGGGCTGGTACATCCGACCGATGTACTCGGACAGATCCTCATGCAGCTATTGGAGCGCAACAAACTCGACTCAGCCCTTGTCGACCAGGTCATTGGCGGCTGCATAAACAAGCTGGGTGCCCAGGGAATGAATGTGACAAGGACGGCCTGGCTATCTCACGGCGGCGCGCAGTCAACACCCTGCATCACCATCGATTCCCAGTGTGGTTCATCCCAGGAAGCTGTGGCACTTGCCACCAGTACAATTCGTGCTGGCATGGCGGATGTCGTCGTGGCCTGTGGTGTAGAGAACATGACACGCCTGCCCATCGGCTCTGACTCCGTCGACCTGAAGAAGGAAATGGGCAAACCCGTCAGCCGTAGTTATTTTGCTCAGCATGAATTCACCAGTCAGTTTGAAGGCGCTGAACGTATGGCTGAGAAATATCAGGTCACAAGGGGCGATACGGATGCCTTTGGTCTGGAGTCGCAGGTTCGAGCAAGATGCGCAATTGATGAGGGTCGTTTTACTTCACAGATAATTCCCCTGGAAGTACCTGTATTTGATGACGCAGGAAAACGAACTGATGAGACAGTTAATTTTGACCAGGACGAGGTTCCCCGGGAGACCAGTTTAGAGGCGCTTGCCGGTCTTAAACCCGTGGCTCGTGAGGATGGCGTTCATACTGCCGGCACATCATCGCAAATTGCCGATGGAGGTGCCGCTGTACTGATCATGAGTGCATCTAAAGCTGAAGAGCTGGGACTAAAACCTTTGGTCAAAGTACTGGATGCCGCTCTGGTTGGCTGCGACCCTGTCGTCATGTTAGAAGGTCCCATTCCAGCAACAGAAAAAGTGTTAGATCACACGGGTCTCAAGATTGATGACATTGATGTATTCGAAGTGAATGAGGCCTTTGCCTCGGTAGTCCTTGGCTGGGCAAAAACAGTGGGCGCCGATATGAGTAAGGTAAATCCAAATGGCGGCGCCATAGCGCTCGGCCATCCGCTGGGCGCAACCGGATGTTTTCTTACCACCAAGGCAGTGCATGAACTGCAACGCACTAAAGGTAAATATGGACTGATAGCCATGTGTTGCGGCGGCGGCCTGGGAACCGGCACCTTGATTCAACGAGTCGAATAAAGCTACAGGATCTCGCGAAAACAGATCATCTGATCTGAAACCGAAAAGGAGGATTTGAAAATGAAAGTCAGCTTTCACCACGCAGGAATTGTTGTAACGGATCTTGATCAGGGTATTGAATTCTATAAGAAATTCCTGGGACTGGAAGATTCATTCCCTCTGGAGTGGAGTCTGGATAAACCCGGCGCCTCTGAAGCGGTCATCAATCTTAAAGACAGTGCGGCAACAGGTATGATGCTTTCGGGTGACGGTTTCAACATTGAACTATTCGAATACACTGCACCTGAACAGAAAGGCGATCCGGCCAGCGGCAGACCCTGCGACTTTGGTATCAGGCACATCGCTTTTGAATTCGATGATATCCATGAGGCAGCGAAGCGGCTGGTCGATGCCGGCGGCAGCATGCATCGTGAGCCAGTGGAATTGGGTACTCTTCTGGCCGTATATTGCCGCGATCCCTTCGGCAATATTATTGAGTTGATGCAACCGGTTGAAGAAACCGCATAACGGGCATAGTTCTAACTGATATCTGGAGTGTAGAAGCGCCAGCGTCTCAGTCAATATCTCCGTGGAAAGCATTCAGGGAGCGATCCCACGAAGCCATCATGGCCTGCGAAAAGCGATCAGCATCACCGCTCTCGAGCGCGGCGGGCATGCAGGCGCCGTGACGGGATATCTCGCTGAATACGCTCAGGATATGGTCAATGCTGCGCAGGTAACCATCTTGAGCCGTTTGCTTTCCCCGCTGACTCTCGACGATTGCGCCAGCAGCATCCACTCCAGTCTTGAGTGCCATCGCCAGACCTTCGCCCGAAATGGGCGCGTTGGCTCCGCCAGCATCGCCGATAAGCAGAATATTGTCCTTGGCTGGTTTGAATTCACCACTCCAGAGTGCGGGGGACGCAAGTTGTACCGCGCAACCGTCACGCCAGGCTGGTTCAAGATCCCGGTCAAGCCCGTGGTTCTGCACCAGATACATCCTGGCTTCCTCTATTGTTTCATCAAGTTTTCCGTCAGCAGCAACACCTTCAAGGTAGGTTTCATCACCCTTCTGGTGAACAAAGAATATGTCGGTCAGACCCGAGGGAAACATGTTAAAACGGTCTGCCGGCAGGTCGAGCTGGGTTTCGAAGCAGACTCGATATCCATGTCTCATGAGTGGCTTGAAATCCGGCCAGATCAGTTGCCGAACCACGGAATATGAACCATCCGCACCGATCACGAAATTGGAATCCAGCTCGATATCTGAACCTTCAAGCTTAACCTTTAGCTGGCAGCGCCCCCCTGCCTGTGAAAGGTCGACAAGCCTTGCCCGGTCCCAGAGCTCGGCCCCAGCCTCTACCGCACAGTCACACATCCAGGTATCCAGTGTGTGTCTCCAGGTAGTCGGCGTATTGATATTGAGAGTCCTGGTCTCTGCTCCTGGGATGTGCAGTGAGTATCCTGCCAGATAGATCGTCTTCTCTTCCACCCACTGCGGATAATCACCAAACTCGCGCTGTACTATCTGTTGGCCCCATTCAGCCATAACCATGCCGGTGCAACACTTGTCCCTTGGCATCTGCCGCTTCTCCAGCAGTAATGTAGCCATTCCGGCTTCTGCACACTTCTTCGCTGCTAGCGCTCCACCGGGACCACCACCAACGACAACCACATCCCATTCTGTACGCTTCGATTCATTCACTAAGCTATCTCCTTGTAACCCTGCAGAGAGGCAATAACCCTGCACATGCATAATTCACTCGGCAGCGACCAGACCCTGTCCCGACGCCAGCCACAAAATCATCATGAGTATAGGACAAACCAGTGCTCCATTCGACAGTGACGCGATGACGTACCGGTATCGTATGAGCCTACGGGACGACACAACCACCTTGCGCGCCATTCAAGACAGAATTATGATACACCTCGAAAGGTAAATACCTTTTGCTACATAACCCTGAACCAGGAGATTTATTAATGATCGAAATAGGAGCAACGGCACCCGATTTTGAACTCGATTCTCAATTGGCTGACAAAAGTTATTCTTTATCCCAATTTAAGGGTGAGAAGAACGTCATGTTAGTGTTCTACCCCCTTGACTGGACACCTAACTGAAGCACTGAAATGCCGGACCTTCAGGCGAACCTTGAAGGTTTTAAATCGGCAGATACCCAAGTTTTGGGTGTCAGTGTAGACAGCAAATTTTCTCACGATAATTGGGCCAGTTCTCTGGGTGGCATCTCTTTCCCCCTATTGGCAGATTTTCACCCTAAAGGTGGAGTCGCGGCGAAATTCGGCGTATACCATGACGACAAAGGTATAACGGACAGAGCCACAATTATTATCGATAAGGAGGGTACTGTGCAGTATGCGGAATCCGCCGGTATACCAGGATTGCGTAAAGCAGAGGACCTGCTCAACGAATGCAAAAAGGTAAATGGCTGATTTAGAACTGGAACTCTACTTTTACCCGGAATGCGGATTCTCAAAAAGTGTACTCAACACCATTCAGAATCTTTCTGTTGCGGACCGAATAACCATGAAGGATATTCGACTGAACTTAGAGTATGAAAAAGAGTTGATTGCGCTTTGCGGAGATCCAACCGTACCCACTTTAAAGGTGAACGGTGAGGTACTGCGCGAAGCAGAGGCAATCAAGCGTTTTCTGGTGGACCAGTTCCTGGATTGACTTTCTGGATAAACAAGGGGCTGGTCTCACCGGCCCCTGTTCTTACTCCCACCCTAAATACTAGTTGATATTGCCCAGAACCGGAAAGCACAAAGCCGGTCGCGTAATTAGAGACTAACCAGGCTTTTCAGAGTGCTGTTATACGTCTCGATAAGCTCATCAACAATATCAGCAACAGTGTCTACAGACTGTATCATTCCCGATACCTGGCCGATTTCCAGTTCGCCACCGGTCACATCACCATCAAACATCCCCTGTTTAGCCAGTCCTTTACCCAGGATTTCCCTGAGCTCCTCCACACTGGCTCCGTGCGCCTCAGCTTCATGAACAGTCTTGAAAAATTCATTCTTTAGCAGCCTCACGGGTTCAAGCTTTTTCATGGAAAGCATCGTATCGCTTGGGCCGGCATTAACTATCGCATGCTTAAAATTTTCATGGGCACTGGATTCAATGCTGGTGACAAAGCGGGTTCCAATTTGGGCACCGGATGCACCGAGTGCCAGCGCTGACATCATGCCACGGCCATCAGAAATTCCACCCGCTGCTATGACAGGAATACTAACAGCATCGACAACCTGTGGAATAAGACACATGGTAGTGATCTCGTCACGTCCGTTATGTCCACCGGCTTCAAATCCTTCGGCGACTATGCCATCAACACCAGCGAGTTCACATTTTTTTGCCAACTCCGGTGTCGATGTAACGTGAATTACCACGCATCCTTTATCCTGGAGGTAGGAAGTGTATTTTTTGGGGCTTCCTGCTGAGATAAAGAATATTGTCACACCCTCTTTCAGACAAACTTCAATCTGGGCTTCACAGTGTTTGTATAAAAGGGGAATGTTTACACCAACGGGCTTGTCTGTTTTTGTTTTTACCTTCTGGAGGTGTTGGCGAAGAATATCCGTCTGCATGGAGCCTGCCCCAATAAGACCCAGGATACCTGCATTCGAACTAGCTGCAGCCAGGTCTGCACCACCTACCCATACCATACCGGCCTGAATAATCGGGTATTTGATGCCAAAAAGATCCGTTATTTCCTTTGTCTTACTCAAGTTCATCCTCGTCTAGTTGTTTAAAATAATCGCCCTGGTATGCGCTTGCTGTAGATCGTTCTATTTATCCAGTAGTAGACTGTCAGAATCAGTACAAAACAGAGCTCGCCCTGAAGTCAAGATCAGGAATGGGCCTGGATTGAATCAACCCATTGCTTCAGTATAGTAATTAAAAAGAAGATCGCTAAGAAGAGACTACCAATGCGCATGATCATATCACTCTCCACAGTACTAGTGGCTACTTTGCTGGTATTTCAGACTGCCGATGCACGCACCGCAAAACCCATACTGCATGGGAAGCACTGGGTCGCGATCACAGGAAAGCCGCTCGCTGCAACTGCAGGAGCCAGGATATTTCATCAGGGTGGGAACGTGGTGGATTCTGCCTGTGCCATGTTAGCAGCAACCTCTACGATGTTTGATGTGCTCAGCTGGGGTGGAGAAACCCAGGCACTTATTTATAACCCGAACACCGGGAAGGTAGTCGGAATCAATGCGCTTGGTGTGGCGCCAACCGGCGCGACCCCTGAATTCTTTAAATCCCGTGACCTGCCATACCCACCACAATATGGCCCGCTTGCGGCCGTGACACCCGGTACGCCCGGGGGGCTCATGGTCATGCTGGCCGAGTTCGGCACCATGTCTCTGGCAGAGGTTCTAGCGCCTGCAATGGAACTCGCGGCCGGATATCCGATGGAGGCACAAACGGCGGATTCTATCGAGCGCCTAAAGGAAGAGATCAAAAAGTGGCCCTATTCAAAGCAGCTGTTCTTAACCCACTCGGGAGAAGAAAGAGAAGCTCCCGCTATGGGGGAGATTTTTCGACAACCAGACCTGCTTTCTACACTGAACAAACTCCTTGAAGCGGAAAAGCAATCTCTGGCAGAAGGTGCTGATCGCAAGCAGGCAATCTACGCTGCTTATGATCGTTTCTACAAGGGGGACATAGCCGCGGAGTTCGTCAGGTCTTCAACTGAAATGGGTGGCTTACACACCCTTGAAGATTTAGCGGCCTGGCAGGTGCTTATTGAAGAACCGGTGATGTCTACCTACAAGGATATCGAAGTCTACAAACTTACCAGCTGGGTACAGGGGCCGGTCATGCTGCAGGCACTTAATATGCTGGAGCAGCTCGACATGAAGGCTATGGGGTACAACAGTGCCCGCTATATACATACGCTCTACCAGGTTATGAACCTGTCATTTGCCGACCGTGATTTTTACTATGGCGATCCTTACTTCCCGCCGGAAGAACCGATAAAGGGTTTGTTATCAAAACAATACGCCAAATCTCGCCTGCGATTACTTAATCACGAGCGAAATGATCCGCTTGTAAAACCCGGGAATCCCTACCAATTTCAGAAGGGCAGGAATCCGTTTCTCGACCTGCTAAAGAACTGGACTAATGCTCCAGACGCACGAACAGGCATCATGCCACCCTGGCAGCAGGCCAGCATTGACCATGATGTATTTGAAAATGATTTTCTGGCTGGAACGACGTCTATTCAAACAGCAGACAAGGATGGTTGGGTAGTTTCTGTCACGCCTTCAGGCGGCTGGATTCCAGCCGTTATTGCCGGTCATACGGGGATAGGTATGAGTCAGCGAATGCAAAGTTTCGTCCTTGAGACTTCCCAGAACCCCTACAATGTAGTGGCACCGGGGAAGCGTCCAAGGGCGACCCTAACTCCCGGTATGGCACTGAAAGAAGGATTACCCTACCTGTCCTTCGCGGTACAGGGGGGCGATATTCAAGACCAGGTCCTGGTGCAGTTTTTCCTGAACATGGTGGAATTTGGCATGAATGTTCAGGAGGCTGTTGAAGCAGCCAATGTCATCAGCTATCAGATGCGTAATTCTTTCGGTGATCATCAGGCCCAGGTGGGCCGATTACTCATCAATGAGGCTATACCAGACTGGGTGCAAGAAGAACTCCTTGATATGGGGTACTCATTGGATGTGCGCCCACGTACATCCGGACCTATCAACGCTATCTTCTTTGACCGGATTAATGGTGCCTTTCAGGGAGGTGCCAGCAATTTCGGCGAGGACTACGGCATAGCCTGGTAAAAACTGGTTTTTGTACGAGCCATGTTCTGATCAAAGCGCGAAATCCGGACCTGTTTGTCGAATCAAGGCTAATACTTGTGTTCTTTTAGAAAGAGACTACGGAGACATTGGATATGGATCGAGATTACGACGTTATTGTAGTCGGTGGAGGTGGTGCCGGCATGTCAGCGGCGATTGAAGCCCATGATGCCGGCGCATCCGTCGCGCTGATCGAAACCGATTCGAGGCTCGGGGGCTCGACGGCCTTGTCAGGTGGCGTTTACTACGCATCAGGCACCAGCGTCCAGCGTGCAAAAGGTATCGAAGCGGATACGCCCGATGCCATGTTCGAATACTACATGACCCTCAATCAATATCGGGTAGAACCATCGCTGGCCCGCGTACTGTCCGACAAGGCTGCAGGAGGACTCGAATGGCTAATTGAGATGGGGGTCGAATTCACGGCTGAAAACCTATACTCCTCCGGTGTTGAGAGTGTTGCTAGGGGTCATGGTGCGACGGGTAACGGTGCCGCCATAGCTGCTGCGCTCGATCAGGAGGTCAGTAAACGAAATATTGATGTCGCCCTCAACGCAAGAGTCCAGCAGCTACAAATTAAACGAGACAACGGCGCTGTCACGGGGGTAATCCTGGATGATGCGAAAATTCAAGCTGGCGCGGTCGTGCTAACAACTGGAGGGTTTGGCGCCAACCCCAACTTTCTGCACCGCTACTACCCTGAGGCAACTGCCCACGGCGATTGGGTCTGGTATATAGGCAATCCAAATTGCCTCGGTGATGGTTTATCACTTGGTGAGCAGGCAGGTGCAGAAATTGTTGGTCACAACCGTGGTCTATTGCTGACGACGCCCAACTTCAAGAAAGAGCTGGAGGTCTACGTTCCTGGCTGGATTGTTTATGTTAACCGGGAAGGCAGGCGCTTTGTAAACGAGTTGGCTGAGTACGCGGTGATGTCAGGCGTTGTGAACGCTCAAACCGGTGGATCCTGCTTCGCCATCTTTGATGAGGTTACGCGGATGGAGGCAAAGCCCGACCCCCTCTACGCAGACCTATTCGCCTCCGGCATGGTCTCACCTAACTGGGTCAGTAACGTCCTTGAGGAACAAACCAGGGCCGGCAAAATTATCACTGCAGACAGCCTGCTTCAGCTGGCGGAAAAAGCTGGCATAAAACCCGGTGCACTGCAGTCCACAGTCGACAAATACAATGCAGATTGCGATTCGGGCAGTGACAGCATGTTCTTTAAGACCGCCAGTGAAATGAAACCTGTCCGTACGCCGCCCTTCTACGCAGTCGAGATTCGCCCGGCGATAGTGTGTCTCACATCGACCGGCGTGCGAATTGATAAGCGAGCCCAGGCAATTGACAGCAACGGTATGGCTATCGAAGGGCTGTTTGCGGCCGGTGAAACCACCGGCGGTGTCCTTGGAGAGCGCTATATAGGCGGCGGTAACTCCATAACCAATGCCATTGTGTTCGGCAGAATAGCGGGGGAAAGCGCCGCCATTCAAGCGCAGGAGCTCGATTCAAGTAATTCCTGATTTTACTATACCGTCCAGACGGTATAGTATTCTCAAGATGAATAAACGACCCGACAGTAAAGCGCGGCTGCTTGACGCGGCTTCAGCGATTGTGGCGAAGGTGGGTGCAGGCCACCTGACTATAGATGCGGTTGCTGCAGAAGCTGGTATGTCAAAGGGTGGAGTGCTGTACCACTTCCCAAGCAAGCACCTGCTGCTCGAAGGCATGCTGAATAGCCTGCTCACAGATTTTGAGGACCGCGTGACCCGTCACCGGGAACAGCAGGATGGCCCAGTAATCAAGGCATGGATTTTGGCCGAGCAGGATCAGACTTCGAATCAGCGTTCCATGGCATTGGCCCTGCTAGCCAATGCTGCTGAGAACCCGAACCTGCTTGATCCTGCCAGGAAGTTCGTGCAGAGAACCTTCTCCGATGTTCGCAGCGAAGCTGAGGACCAGGATCTGAGTACCATACTGTTGCTCGCAGCCGAGGGTCTTCGTTTCCTCGACATGCTGGACCTGCTGCCGCTAACTGATGACGAACGCGGGGACCTGCATGAGCGCATGCTGAACCTTGCAAAAACGGGTGCCTCATGAATCGCAGTACACTCATTCTGGTGGCATTGATGATACTCATGGGCTGTGAACCCCGGGAAGTGATGGAGCCTGCAGATCAGTCAGTCCGCCCCGCTCGCATCTTCATCGTCACCAAGAATCAGGCAACAATCAAACACCAGTTCGTGGGCCGCATTGAGGCTGCACAAACTGTAGACATGTCATTTGAAGTATCTGGCCCGCTTAAGGAGTTGCCCGTTCTTGAGGGGCAGACTATAGCAACTGGCGACCTGATCGCGGAGCTCAATCCAACGGACTATGTGCTGCGCATGCGCGAAGCCGAAGTACAATTGAAGCTTGCCAACCAGGACCTGACCCGCAAGCGAAAATTGCTGACCAGCCGTGGTATCTCACAATCTCTTGTCGATGATGCCCAGTCTGTCTATGAACTCAGAAGTGTAGCCCTGGCTCAGGCCAGGGAAGATTTCGCCGATACCAAACTATACGCTCCGTTCGACGCCTACGTTGCCAGACGCTTTACCGACAATCATGTCAATATCAGAAGTAGCGAGCCAATTGTTCGTCTGACGGACCTACACGAACTGTTCGTGGTAACAAGTATTCCTGAAAACCTGTTCGCTACCGTCACAGCTGAACGAGTATTGGGACTACAGGCCCGCTTCGCATTCTTGCCAAAAGAGCGGTTTAACCTGACCTTCCGTGAAAATACTGGTGAAGCCGAATCTGTAGCGCAAACCTACAGGGTGACCTTTGTGATGGATAGGCCCGAAGCCTGGAACATTCTGCCCGGTATGACCGCCACCGTACATGTTGAGTTAAAGGTACCAACGGATAACAAACAGCAAATCAAAATTCCGACATCAGCTCTGGTTACGGATGAAGACAGCCATTTCTATGTCTGGTTATACGACCCTGCATCTCAACTTGTTGAACGTCGCCCGGTTACAATTGGTCCAGCTGATGGTGAGGGTATAACCGTACTCACGGGTCTTGAAGACGGTGATCACATTGTCGCCAGCGGCGCATCGCACCTGCAAAGAGGCATGCGCGTGCGCATACTCGGCAAACCCAGCGTTAAACTCTAGCCGGGACAAGAGCACCCTGCCTATGCCGGACATCGCATCCCTATCAATCAAGCACCCGCTGTATCCATGGCTGTTCGTTGTGGCTTGCCTGTTAGGGGGCATCTGGGGTATTGAAACTATCGGTCGATTGGAAGATCCGATCTTTCCCATCAAAACAGCTTTTGTCATTACTTCCTATCCAGGATCCTCTGCTTTGGAAGTAGAACAGGAGGTAACCGATCTGATCGAATCCTCAATGCAGGAACTCCCCTACATCGACCTGCTAGAATCGAAATCAGTTCCTGGTCGATCAGAGGTGATGGTCGAACTGTTCGAGACAATCAGCGGAGAAGAAGCCCAGCAGATCTGGGATGAATTAAGGCGCCGAGTTGGTGAAGCGGCCCAACGTTTACCACCTGGTGCCGGCACACCCTATGTCGAAGACGACTATGGCGACGTCTATGGATTTCTCTATGCGGTTGCCACTCCTGGTTATACAGTGACCGAGATCCATGATATATCCAGCCTCTTGTCAAAACAGCTTAGCCTGGTACCGGGTGTTGCCAAGGTTGCCACCTCCGGTGAGCCGCTGGAAGCCATACATGTGGAGCTCGACCACCAGCGTATGGCGCGACTGGGTCTTCCGCTCGAGGCCGTGTTCAATGCCATTGGTTCCGAGAATCGGGTCATCAAGGCAGGATCTGTGGCCTATGGGGATCGCCGACTGAGGGTCGCACCCGAGCTTGCATTCAACAGCGTAGAAGCGTTGCAGCGAATGCGTATAGGCCGCCCGGGATCCACCGAAATAGTGTACCTGTCCGATATCGCAGATGTTATGCGCGGTCCTGTAGAGGTACCGCCCAATATCGTCCGTCACAACGGCGAACAGGTGTTTACGATCGGAATATCTGCTACTGAAGGACTAAACGTTGTGGATGTGGGCGATGATGTGGATCAGCGTATCAAGGAACTGCTTGGTGAGTTACCCCTCGGTGTAGAGATCATTCCCACATATCGTCAACATCAGGTGGTCAGATCAGCCATCAACACCTTCTTTCGCAATCTTGTACTTTCTGTTGCAACCGTAATCGGCGCACTCTGCCTCTTTATGGGCTGGCGGGCCGGGACTGTGGTCGGCAGCGTGTTACTGCTCACTGTCCTAGGATCTATCGGTATTATGTCCCTGCTTGGCATTGAGCTGCATAGGATTTCTCTTGGCGCGCTTATGATCGCCATGGGCATGCTGGTGGACAACGCCATTGTGGTCACTGAAGGAATGGTTGTAGGTGTGCACCAGGGCCAGTCTCCAGCGTTAGCAGCTACCCACTCGGTTCGCAGAACGCAATTCCCACTACTCGGTGCTACCGTTATCGGCCTGCTTGCATTCGCTCCAATTAGCCTGTCAGATGACAAATCCGGCTATTTTCTCCGGGCCCTGTTTCAGGTGGTTGCTATATCGCTGCTGCTGAGCTGGGCACTGGCCATTTCAGTTGTGCCACTAATAGGCAGTTACCTGCTTAAAACCACGCCACAATCAACCGCAACCAAATTATATTCGGGGTGGGGATACGCACCCTATAGAGCCTTGGTCCGTTTTGGCCTGCGCCGCTGGTTTTTCAGCACCCTGGTAATCCTGGCAATAACAGGAACCTGTCTGTGGGGATTCGGTTTTGTGAAGCAGGGCTTTTTCCCAGGCACCAATGCCCCGCTGTTCTACGTTGATTTCTACCTGCCGCAGGGTACGGATATTCTTGCCACTTCAAAGAAGGTCAAGACTATCGAAGACCTTGTCAGGGAAGACCCGGAGGTCATTGATATCACGACATTCGTTGGCAGGGGAATGAGTCGTTTTATGGCTACCTTACGTCCGGAACAACCAAATCCAGCGATGGCCCAACTCATTATTAGGGTCAAAGATGCAACTCGAATCAGCGACAATATGGCAAGTTTGCGTTCGCGCATCAACGAGTTGGCGTTGGATGCAGAAATTCATATCTACCGAACAGAGTTCTCACCCAGTGGCAAATCGAAATTTGAGGTTCGTTTTTCAGGGCAGGATCCGGCAGTACTCAGGGAATTGTCAGACCAGGTTCTGCAGTTATATCTACAGCATGACCTCATCAATCGCAAAAACAATTGGCGGCAGCCTGAGTTAAAAATCACACCACGGTTCAACGAGGACAGGGCTCGCATGGCGGGTATCTCTCGTGTCGATGTCTACAATACGCTGGCATTTGCAACCCAGGGAGTACCCATCGGTCTTTTCCGCGATGCAGACCAGCTATTTCCCATCATAGCCCGAGCACCCGAACATGAGCGTGTTGATGTTCAAACGTTGCCGGACCGCCTGGTCTGGAGTCCGACAGAGGGCACACATATTCCCATGTCTCAAGTTGTATCATCCTTTGATGTCAGACCGGAGAATGGCATTATTTTGCGCCGCGACCGAATACGCACCATCACCGCCCAGGCCAACGAACCAATCGGGCACAACTTCCAAAAGATGTTCAAAAAAGTCCAGCCGGAGGTGGAAGCGATGACGCTGCCATTGGGTTATCACTACGAATGGGGGGGTGAGCACGAAGGCAGCAAAGATGCTGAGCGGCTGCTGCTGCTAAAAGTGCCAATAACTTTTAGCACCATGTTTCTAATCACCCTGCTCATGTTCGGTCGTTGGAGACAGACGATTGTCATCTGGCTAACGGTTCCCATGGTGGTCTGTGGCGTTGTTCTCAGCCTCCTGGCAACAGATATGGCCTTTACCTTTCCTTCTTTTCTCGGCCTGCTGAGTCTCACTGGAATGCTGATCAAAAACTGCATCGTGCTGGTAGATGAAATAGACAAGAAACTCGCCGAAGGCGCACGAAGTCTCGAGGTGATTGCCGAAGCCAGCGTCAGTCGACTGCGCCCCGTCATGCTGGCCGCTGGTACTACCATCGCCGGCATGTCGCCACTGCTGGCAGACCCTTTTTTCATGGAAATGGCCGTTTGCATCATGGGAGGACTGGCCTTTGCCACGATACTCACACTTATTGCTGTGCCGGTTTTCTATCGAATTGCACTTGGCTCCAGTGTGCAGGTATAACAGGCTGCTGCAAAAGTGCTTTCCTGCACTTCTTGAGTGTCGCGGGTCTTAATCCTGCTAGAACAGCGGATGCATGGGCTTATCAAACCATAATCGCTTGCGTTCCTGGCCATAGGTTCCCAGCAGCCTCCAGTTTCCATCCTCCAGGGTGAGCACATGGTCCTGCTTGTTCCAGTTATCGATGGTGATGACGCCCTTCTCCACATTCGGTGCCCCGAGCAGCAGTCCACTGCAGCGGAAAACGACAACATTTTTGTTATTGGTGACACTAATAAGTTTCATGTTGTGGTGAGTAGCCATGAATTCAAATGTTGAGAATATTCTGGTCCATATTTCTCTTGCTGACTCCTTGTCATGCGACCCATCAGTATAGTTATCAGAATAGAGGGTCATCAGGTCATCAATACTCTGGTTTTCGATCGCGACCTCTGCATCATGGAAAAATGACATGATTGCCGTGTAGGTCGAATCCCCCAAACGCTCCCTGGCCGTAGAGTCAACCTCCATTGCATACCTTTCAGATAATTGACGTTCTTTAGCTACCGCAATATTTTCACCCGCGTAAACCATGATCAACAACAAAACGACCCATGTACGGGGTAAACAAACCTGTCTTATCTGAAAATCCATTCTCACCTCATTGATTTTGTTAGCGTTCACTATTCTGGGAAAGAGTCCGGTGGCTCTATATGCTGCCATCCCTCGCCACCTAGTGCCTTCAGGAAGTTAACCAGGTCAACCTTATCCTGGCTGGTCAGGTTCAATTTTGCCAGCTCCTCGTCCGGCGTTAACTCAGTACTAGTATTGGTCTTATCCTCAAACATTGCCAGCATCATATCCAAAGATCGGGTTGGGCGCGCCATCTCCACATCCAGAAAGGGATTACGATTTCCACCCTTGTCATAAAACTCGATGGTTTCCTCAAGGGTCGCCAGGGAACCATCGTGCATGTATGGGCCGGTGAGATCTATCTCCCTCAAAGTAGGGGTCTTAAAGGCGCCAATGTCAGCGGCTTGACCTGTAACCAGATAGCGTCCGAGATCGACCGTGTTTCCATCCCAGTCGACCCCAACGTTATGGTATTTCTCGTCGGTAAAGTTTGGACCTGAATGACATTGGTTGCATCTTGCCTTATCCTCGAACAGCTTCAATCCGCGCTTCGCTGACTCAGAAATGGCATCCGTGTCACCAGCCTGGAACCGGTCATAGGGCGCATTGCCCGACAGGATAGTACGTTCGAAACTGGCCATTGCCCGGGCGATGTCTTCGATATTCACCTCCCGGTCGAAGACTTTCTTAAACAACACCCTGTAACCTCGAATACCAGCTACGACCTCTGTTACATATTCGAGACTCGGCATTCCCATTTCAATAGGATTCGTCATCGGACCAGTTACCTGCGCCTCCAGGGATTCAGCACGCCCATCCCAGAATTGGGCATCAGAAAATGCCCTGTTTACTATCGTGGGGGCGCTCCTGTTTCCCGATTGCGACTTGATTCCCTTCGATACTTTCAAGCCATCAGTAAAGGCAAACCGCGGAGAGTGACAAAAGGCGCAGGAAACGGTCCCATCGAGGGAAAGCCTGGTGTCAAAAAATAACAAACGCCCTATCTCAACCTTGCTATCAGTCATGGGGTTGTCATTGGGCACAATGTACTCACTAACATCCAATCCCATGGGGAGAACCGGTTCATAGTCAAGATCTTCAGCCCAGATACTTGCCTGCAGGAAGACTATAAGAATACTGACCAAGTACTTTATAATGGTACTCGTGCAATCGTGGCAAATCCGACCCAGCGCCAGGTAAATCATAACGAATCACCTCCCAGATAGATTATGCTACAGGCTTTCTTCCAAACGGGCTATACCATTTTTGGTAGCTTAAGACCGAAGAATGGAACTGCTACCCATGGTAAAGCACAAAAACACGGTATAATTGACAAATGCATATAAAATCAACCACCAGGAATCCGGCGGTCCTGCTGCTACTCCTTGTGTCATCATTTAGCCCCGTAGCTGCCGGTGATCTTTCCATCGGCAGGATGCAGGTCTCTATCTGGTCTGAATATGATGATCCAGGTGTCCTGGCGATCTATGAGGGCAGGTTCGAAGATGCAACCAGGTTTCCAATCAAGACCAGCTTCCTGATACCCAAGGGATCGATCGTCAACGATGCCTGCAGCCTGTCCCATGAGGGCAAACACTTCTGTCAACTTTATACGGTCAAAGAATCATCAGAATTCGATGAAGTTCAGGTCTATCTCCCCTACCCGAACTTCTATCTCAGTTTCCACTTCACACCATTCGACGCCGCCATCGAAAAGCGGGCATTCAGCTACCGTATCAAATCGAATCACTCAATCGATAAGCTTGAAGTCGATATTCAGCAGCCATTGAGATCTACCGAGTTTCATCTCTCACCGGCTGGCGGCCAGGCGAAAATTATCAGTAACGCAAATCACTTTTACTATGCCTATGATGATATCGCCCCTGGACGCGAACACCTGTTCAACATTGAATACCTCAAACAGGACAGAAAACCATCCATCGATATCAAGTATTCAAGGATGACCGGTCCGAAGGTATTTAGTTCACCCTACGAGACGCAAAGGAATTTCAGAGTGTTCGTATACGTTATGTTCGGGAGCGGTGTTGCTGGTGTCGGATTACTATTGATATGGCTCTTCCGGGAAAGAATTTTCCCGCGGCAGGTTACTGCCCAACAAGAAATCCCGGGCGGCCGCACTAACGAGATCAGCAAGACATGAGCAGTCGTATTCGCGAATTACTGACTGCCCTCCTTTGCCTGCTCGCGGCTGGCAATGTTGAAGCACTGACCGTTGCCGAGGTAGCTGAAGATCTTGCATGCCCTTGCCAGTGCCCCCTGATCCTTCAGGATTGCAATATGTCCTGTGGTCTTACCTGGAAAAACGAGATTGGAGAACTCATCAATAAGGGTATGACCAAGCAGAAAATAATGGATTACTTTATCTCCACCCATGGCGATAGTGCCAGGCTGACGACCCGGCAGAAGCTTGAGGGAAAAATTTACCAGTACACGAGAAGTTTTGGCACCCTGGACTGGGTTATGTTGTGGTCGGGTATCAGTACCTGGATCGCCATTCTGTTCACTGGGATTTATCTTGGCGTAGGGCGTTTTCTCCCTGCCCTAAGGAACTTCTCCGGCGGAGAGGACGGTTGAGGCCACTTACGATCACTGTGTGCATATTTCTCTCCATTGTTGCTCTCGCAGCGACCGCTGGCGTGTTCGTTCTGGTCGAGCCAGGATCAAGGGGAAGGCTTCACTACATCTCCACAACAGGTAATCTCTTCCTGTACAGGCATGCACTGATTGACAATCTCACGGAGCATGAAGAGCAGATGCTCTATCAAGCAACCTGTACCCGAAAATGTCACAGTACCGATGTGATCGAAAGTACACCCCGAACAGCGGTCGAATGGGAGTGGATCGTGGCCAGAATGAATGTACCAGACCGTGCCGATATGAGCCCCCCGGAAGCCAGGAGTGTTACCCGGTACCTGCAGCGAAACTTTCTTAGCAACGTGCCAACGATCCTGCCGGAAGACACAATGGCTTTTATGAAAAAGCACCTGTGGAAATCCGACTTTGGAGAAGATGATATCTACCTGGATCTTATTTATATTCCCCTTGTGCACTCAGCGTTGATGCACTACCTGGTGGCAGGAAGAGCCAGCGATGTGGGTTCACCTACGGGACATGCCTTCGGGCCACGTTTTGTCCTCTATATCAATACCCACCAGGGAACCGTGCCTCTATGGAATCTAGCGGATATGGCCACTCTCAGAGATGGTAAAGGTATAGAGTTACAAGCAAGTGACTGGCAGGTCATTTATGACGATGGACAAGAACATCATCGACAGGGTCTACTCACTTTTCCACCAATAAATACAGATGACATTGCTGTCATCGAGGTTGAGATCAACCTGCCCGGTATGAGGAAGAAACATTTTCTATGGGATCTGCCAATCCCGGAATTCAATCCAGCAACCAAGGATCAAACAGATGTATAGCGCGAAACTCACTTTTTACATTTTTCCACTCTTGCTTCTGCTGCTAACAGCCAGCGGATGCAGTGAAGATGCATCGTCTGTTGCCGGTAATGAGCCGCTTGAAGCGGCTCCTGATTTTGACCTGCACCTATTGGAGGGTGGCAATTTCAAACTGAGCAATTACAAGGGTAAACCTGTCGTAGTCAACTTCTTCGCATCCTGGTGTGTACCTTGCGGCGCTGAGAGCCCGGTGTTGGACAAGGTCTATCAGGACTACCAGAGCAAAGGTGTCTCCTTTGTCGGCGTAGCGGTAAACGACACTGAATCCAAGGCACGGGAATTCATAGAGCGCTACGGACTCACCTTCCCTGCGGGACTGGATGATACGGGAGAGATCAAAGATGCCTTCGGTGTCTATGGCATGCCAACAAGTTATTTTATCAATAGAGAAGGCCTGATCAGTTACCTTCACCCAGGTGCGGTTACCGAGAGACTGATGCAGCATGAAATAGACAAGATGCTTGAATCCGGGGGCAGCACATAAATCCTATGAGGATTCAATCAATTACGATCCTCTTAATTTCACTCACTATTCTTGCAGGTTGTGAAGAAAGTATAGAAATGCAGGCAAGTATTGGCCAGCAGGCTCCTCCCTTCACTCTTCAACTCACCGATGGTCAGACTATGAAACTCGATGGCCAATCGGGAAATGCCAAAGCAATCACCTTCATGTCTTCCTGGTGCCCCTGCTCCAATGAATCGATTCCACTGCTTAAAAGAATGCACACGCAGTTTAAGGATCAGGATATTGACTTTCTGATGGTTGGAATTCAGGACCCCGAGAACAAATTCAGGCAGTTTGTTCTTGATTATGACCTGCCTTTTCCCGCTGGATATGACGAGGGCAACAAGATTGCTCGCAGCTATGGTATCAATTCACCACCAACCACCGTGTTAGTTGACAAGAGCGGCACACTGCGGCGAATTTACTATGGCAATATCAAGGATATGGAAAGCGACGTATTCACCTGGGTTGAGGAAATCCTATAGTGGAGTGGACGACTGCACTGTGGGGCGGGTTTTCTTCCTTTTTTTCCATTTGGCAGATCTGCATCCTCCAGATCAGCCCCTTCTTTATGGTCTATATTCTGGGACTCTACCTGACCACGGATGAGGATTCGAGAATAAATCCAGGGGTGCGATTACTGCTCCCTCCGGCACTCTATATGATCGGATTTAGCATTATCTACGCGCTGCTGAGTGCAAGGGGAATAAGCGCGGGTCGACTGCTCATGTCCAACATCAACAATCTAAGAATTGCTGCCGGTATCTTTATAGGCATAATCAGCCTTCACTTCGTTCTCGCAGCACGATTGCGGGACATGAATCACCTATTGTGGCCGATAGTGCTTGGACTTGGTCCGCTATTACTTGGTATCTCCTTCGCCCTGATCTACTCACCCTGTGTAACGCCAACCTACGCGAAGATTCTGCAAATGTCGGTGGCATCAGAAACAGCAGGGCAAGGCGCGCGCCTCGCCCTGATTTATGGCCTCGGCATGGGACTATCTTTTTCTGTCGTAGGGCTGGCCCTAATCATGATCGTTCGCCCTATGCCCGCCATCTATAAACCACTGCTGAGAAATTTCAGCGCGGCAGTCCTGGGCGTACTGGCGCTGATGAACATTACCGGTGTCATGGTTTACTACAAGGCATTCTTTCTCGGCCTGCTAGTTTAGCCCGGACATTTCATGAAGGCGCAGGTAAATAAAAACAAGGGGTTCAGGTCACTGGTTCTGGGCGCCGTCATTACGCTCCTTGCCCTATTCAACATTTTCCTCTCGTTATTAACCGATACGGCCATTGATCCGTTCTACCTGCTACTAACCCTGTTCGGCCTGTTACTTGTAACCGTTGGTCTGTGGCACAAAAAGAACCAGGGAAAGGCTTCAGAATAGGGGCAACTTCCCCTGGTTTTGCGCACTGCGGGTTTCGTTTATATTGAAGGATCAGGGCGAATCGACCCGCCGTTATTCAGTGTATACTCACCCAGTCAGCAAATCGCTCGCAGCAAACGCGAGTGAATTGAACTATGAGGAGCAGTTAGTGGAGAACCTGGTAAGAAATCGAGAATTTAACGAAACCATAATCCGATATCTGGAGCGTCAGATACCGGATGCTGAAGAAATTTCCGTCGTCATCACCAGGATGATGGGGGGGCGCTCATGGGATCTGTTTGGTATTCGTGCCAATTGGCAGGAAAATGGCGAGCCGGAATCAGATGCCTGGGTCTTTAAGGTTGCTCCCAAGGGGGGCATTTTGGAGCCTCATGATCCATCTGTCGAATTTCGCCTGCTGCAGTTTTACAAGGATTCCGGGCTACCGGTTCCTCAACCTGTTTGGCTGGAAATGGATGAAGCGACCCTGGGCCGACCCTTCTACGCCATGGAATGGGTCGAAGCTGAGATACCTTCCCTGGATGATCCCAGGTTTGAAGATCCATCCGAGAAAGCCAAATACGGCAATGAATTCGCTGAAATGCTGGCCCGAATACACGCTCTCGACTGGCAGGCGGGTTCGCTTGCGGATTTCCTCCCCCCTCATGATGCCTCCGGGAAGGATCCTGTAGAACGTGAAATTACCTGGATGGAAGAGAAAGTAGCATCAATGGAACTGCCGCCAACACCAGCCTTAAGAGCACTGTTCCAATGGCTGCGCGCAAACAGACCGATAATTCCAGATACTGAGGCTCGACTGGTCTTTGGCGACTATAGATTCGATAATTTCTTCTGGAAAGATGGAAAGATTGTCTCGCTGCTTGATTTTGAAATGGGATTAATCGGTCATCCCATGGAAGACGTGGCGTTTGCGCGATTTCTATCTGGCTGGGCAGGTTT
>PBRP01000121.1 GCA_002726655.1 Gammaproteobacteria bacterium | reverse complement strand
GTATTCCCTGAACCCTACCGGTTGATGATTGGTAGGAGTTCAGGATTCAGGTGAGACTGTTTACCGGTTATGTGGCTGGGTTGCTTGCCGTTGTTCAACACGCACCGTCCTACTCCAATCGTCTATCACTATGATCCCGCCCCTGTAAGCATTCCGCAGTTCGCACCGCCGCAATGACACACACACCCCGTGACTTGGGCCAGCGCTATCACCCTGTGTAAACCATAGCACTGGTAAACCCGCCAACTCCTACTGCTTCTTTCCTTCCCCCCCATGGCTGGCTCCCGTCCATGCTCGACCGTGTCCTCGATCCGGCGCCTGCCTTTGGGTGGGGCGATGCTACGGTCGGATATTGTGGCAACACAGTTAGACGAGGGTGACATCGAAATCAGTGGTATTGTCAATCTGGACTATAGCTTCGTTGTGGGTGATGACCTGGTGTATGTGTTTGCAGAGTATTACCGCAACGGATTTGGCGTATCGAAGCTGCCCACTAGTATTGCGATGTTGCCAAGGCCTTTGCAGTCCCGGCTGGTGCGTGGCGAGGTCTTCAATATGATGCGGGATTATGGTGCCCTTGGTATTGCTGTTCCCTGGCACCCTCTGGTGAATCAATCTCTTACCTTTTTGCTTAATCTGCATGATTCATCGTCTCTGGTGCAAACCTCCGTCAGCTACGAACCAGGAGATCACCAGCGTCTTCAGTTGGGTTTTGTCAAACCTCTGGGTCGTGCCGGGGATGAGTTTGGTGGCGTGTCGTTGCTGGGCACTGACCTGATATCCGGGGGTGGCGCAAGAGTGTTTTTTCGCTGGCTCTATTACTTCTGATAGAGGGGATTGTCCCTTCAGGGACTGTCCCCTTTACTCTCGGCACCCTGACCAAACCTTCGTCATACCGGCGGTCCGACGTTTCGGCGTCCGACATATCGGCTTGACCCGGCGTTTGAGAAGGCAGCACTTCCGCAATGGGTACAGGGTGTGTGAAAACTCATCTGTTGAAAGTATCATTATAACATCATATGAGTTTTCACACACCCTGGGTACAAAGCGGCGGTTATGAGGAACCAAACACACTTAAGTCGCCATGCCCGCTATTGGGGGGTAAGCAACCGATTATGAAGGGGGAGGAGGCCAGTCACCTGCCGCCAGTTGCGCTTCACGCTCGGCTTGCCTGGCAAGGTAGTCGAGAATTGCCTGCCAGATCGGTAATTCAGGGTTGGCTACGTCTCCTTCAGGACTTGATTCAATCACATTGTCGAGGGCTCTGCGTAGCAAGTCATTTTCCTCCTGGAGATCTTCAAGTTGCGGCCAGGGTTTATATTGTTCCGGTAAATCATTCAGCATCTCCAGATCCAATTTTTCCAGGCCACCTTCCTTCTTTGAGCTCTCCTGCCTGATCAATTTGAGTAGTTCATGCAGTTCTACATTTTCTTGAACAGAGTGCGCGTGTTCGTGCAGCGCCCGTTGACGAAGATGTTCGAGTGCCCAGAGCATTCGTTCACCTGTCTGTTGAGCCCAGGGAGTGCTGAGTTCGGGTATCAGGTCATGGCGAAGAGAATATTCTAGGGAATCGATGACTTGCGCGATGGTGGGTTGCATATCGGTGGGTCCTTTAATCTATTCGGTCGTCATCACGCGTGCAATACGAGTAAGAAAACTGTGGGGAATGGAAATGCCCACGTAGGTTGCCTGCAATTGGGACATCTCTCCCGTTGCCACACGACGCCTTGCTGCGAGGCAGATTGCGGCTACCCAGAAAGAGTTGAAGACTTCATAGAAACGGATATTTTCTTCGCGAATAGTGAACCCGGTGAGATGGCAGTAGCGGGCCAGTAGATCATCCACATAGTCTCCGAGTGTGGGTCGCAGCATGAAGGAGAAATAGGCTATGTCGGCCATGGGGTCGCCGAGGAAAGCTGACTCCCAGTCAAGGGAAGCAATTAACTTGTCATCTTCGCAGAGCACCTGTCCCGGTCCTACCTGCCCCTGACACAGGGATATACGATCAACTTTTCTGGGCGCACGGTGACGGAGCCAGCGAGCTGCCGCAGTTAAGAGAGGGTTGGGTTCCAACTGTTCCCGCCTTATAACATTTGCCCATTGATCTACCAGGTGCGCAGCGCAATTTGCGCTGTCATCAGGCACGCCCAGGAATGACAGGTCCAGTGCTTGCCAGTCCATCAGATGTTGGGCCGCCAGCACTTCAATTAGCTGATCTGCGATACGACGCTGTCCCTCGGGTGAGGAGCGATCCATCCTGGTTGTGCCCGGAAGACGCTGTCTGATTACGAAAGGTATGCCGATCCATTGCGGGTCATCTTCATAGAAGTAGTTTATCGGAACAGGTACCGGTGAGTTTTCCAGGCGCTTGTATATAAGATATTCGCGCTCAATACTCGATTCTTCATCCCTGAAACAGGTGCACTCAGCAGTTCTCAGAATAAGCTGGTTTGATATGGATGCATCCCCATCCCAGGTTGCATCGAAGAACCACTGTGACCGCGAGGCTCCACCTGTTGATCGCTCAATATTGTTGATGGTGAGGTTCTTCAACCCGGGCAGGCGGTGGCTGAGATAGGTTGCGAGGATAGGTTCAAGTTGACGGATTATTTCTGGTTCCATTGTCCTGACCTATGAATCCCCTGAATCTGGTTTTGACCCAAAGCTGTCCACCAGCAGGTAGTAAGCAAAACCATCGACCCCAATCCATCGTTCGCCATTCACGGTATTAGGCATGGGACCACTGTTGTCATAGTACTGGGAGCTCGTATCACCTGCCAACCAGCGATCCCTGTTGTCGTCCAGACTGCGAGCTACCAGATCGACATCCTCGGTCTCGAGTTCATAAATCGCAATATAGGGTGAACTATGTCCAGTAACCATTTTGGCGAGTTCATATCGACAGACACCACTAAAACCGCTGGTAGTGATGATGTCGCCGACATGGGCATCATACCAGTCGTTCATTTCCCGCACCGGTGTACCACGTGCAGGAAATGTTAGTGTCACCATGATGGCAGGTGGTGACTCACTACCGTATCGTTCGTTCTGGCCAACTTCCAGTGTTTTGCTGTAGTAAGCGATAGTGTCGACTGCGACCAAACCGGCATGTTGCTCACCGCTCACTTTTGGCTCTGGCTTCCGTGCTGAGTTTTTTTTCGCAAGCTGTTCAGCCAGCGCTCTTTCAGCCGCCTCAGGATCCTCGGCCTCGATATAGTAGAGCGTAAGATAGGGTGAAAGGTTACCGATAGGTGCGTTTCCCAGACGAAAGCGTGTTGCTCCCAGCCAACCCCTGCTATTTAAAAGGTCAGGGATTCTGCTACCGGAATACCAGTCGTTAAATTCGTCTTCACGAACAGGATCCCCCGGGTATGTCAGTTCAACTCTCAGCAGATGACCGGTCACAGTTGTCTCCTTTATCAGCGGAACTAGTCCAAGGGCTGATGTATATTAAGGGCGATTTCATAAACTAGTAGATGTATACCGTAGACTATGACTAAAAAACAGAGACAAGGCCAGACAATCACACAGAACGCCCACGTGGTAGTGGATATTCACGAGGCAATGGAACGGTGGATGAAGGTAATGGGAATCGGGCCATTCTTTTTTATGGAGAAAATTGAATTGGTTGATATTATCTATCGTAGTGAACCGTCGCATCTTGAGGTTGTGGCAGCCCTTGCATTTGCAGGTGACCTGCAGATAGAACTGATTGAGCAGAAAAGTACCGAGCAATCAATATATCGCGACGTTGTACCGGAAGGAAAAGAAGGTTTTCACCACATTAATATATACCCGGACGATTTTGAGTCGGAAATAGAGCGTTACACTAATTTGGGATACCCCATTGCGATGACGGGTAAGGTTGCTGGTTCCGGTATGCGATTTTGCTTTATCGACACGCGTTCAGTTTATAACTGCATGCTGGAATTGGTTGACAATGTTGCTGGTTCCGAGATGTGGGCTGCACATCGCCAAATTTCTAACGAATGGGATGGGGTAACTGATCCGGTGCGTCCAATCAGTCTGTGAATTGCCATCAGGTTATTGAGTAAAGGCTAGTGCGAAGAGAGTTGCCGCAATTGTCGCTGCCACTGGTAGAGTCACCAGCCAGGACAGGGCAATTTTTTTCATCATACTGCGTTCTCCCTGGCGGTTAATCAGACCGATACCAAAGATTGCGCCGATTGAGACATGGGTAGTCGACACGGGCATGCCGAGCTTGCTCGCGAAAATCACCAGCATCCCGGTGACTAAATTCGCTGAGAAACCCTGGCTGTGATTCATGCTTGTGATTTTGTGACCTACTGTTTCAGCAACCCTTCTGGCACCAAAGAGTCCACCGATTGCCATGCCAAGACCAATGGCAAATAGCCCCAGCTGGACGTCTAGCGCAGAGACGATGAGAAGTAGCCCCATGATTTTTGGCGTATCGTTTAAACCTCTTGCAAAACAGACGATGGTTGCACTCAGGCCATGTGCCCAGTCCAGGATAGTTTGTGGGCTGATCTTGAAAATGACATCTGAGTATTGATCGTCGCAATCGCTGGTTGCAGCAAGTTGAAACCGGGTGAGGGCACTGATCTGTCTTGCCAGGATGGTGTTCGGTATACCTGCGGGAATCACTGTGGCCATCTCGTTCCTGCAGAAGCACAGTTCCTTACCAGGTTGATACTTTTTACCAAACCAGCGGAAAATGATGTAGGTTGTAGCACCTAACAGGAGTGCAATGATGGGGCTCGCCAGTAGCGGGAGAAAGAACCTGTTACCCAGGATGGAAAGGTCAACGGCGCTGCCGGCAGCCATAAGCCCCGAACCTACCAGGGCACCGATAAGACTGTGGGTAGTTGAAATCGGAAACCCCAGCCGGGTTGCCAGGAAAACGGTCAATCCTGCTCCCAGGGAGACAGATAGCAGGAAAGAGGGTGAACTGACAAATTCATCAGGAACAAGCCCTTTCCCTGAAAAGTGAGTCAAGAGGTTTTCTGCCAGGTAGATAGACGATAAGGACCCAGCAAACGTAGCAACGGTCGCGATCGTTATCGCTGTTTTGTAGTTTACGGTACCGCTGCCGTAGAGTGTTGCGACACCCTTAAAATTGTCGTTGGCGCCATTGTTGTATGCGAGGAATAGCCCGCTGGCTACCAGTGCCAGAAGTATCAGCATCTTCTGCTCCGAAAGTCCGTGATCTGTTCTATCTTGAATAAATTGCGTGCGTGGGTTTTTAACAACAGCTGCTTTCCTGTTCCGGGCTCCTGGAAGATGGTGTCAATTCAAAAGCACCAAAATGTGTAGAGAAGTCACCCTCAACTCTGAAGTGATCAGCAAATCTTGTTCGGGTCAGAATGTTAGCCGTATTGCCACAAACTGGGATTGGCATGCCCGTTTGAAACGAATAGTGATCATCCAGCTCAAAACAATGTGGGGATTCAGGAATCGTGCCCTTGTAAAAAGCGACATGACCGTAGTCTTCGCTCCTGTCTTCAAGCGTCATTTTGAATGCACGAATCGTTTTCGAGTAGAAGTCAATCATGCCAATTTTGTCGACAATAACTGGGTCATCCAAAGTCAGTTGTCGGCTGGATATTTCCCTGTAGTCAGCAAGCCCGAGTCGGTCGAGTATTCTTCTGAAATCTTCAAGATAGAGAGCGCCGCTAAGGCATTCACCAAGAAGGACAGGGTCGGCTCGCAATGTTTCGGGTATTCTTCTTCCAGCAAACACATCAGAAAAATAGATCTCCCCAGCAGGTTTTAGGGCGCGAACGACTTCACTGAAAACTGATTCTTTGTCTGGTGAAAGGTTAATCACACAATTGGAAACGACCAGGTCGATGCTTTCGTCCGCAATTCCGGCTGACTGAAGATCTTCAATATAACCGTGAATGAATTCCACATTGACATCTGGAAACCCAAATCTATCCATATGCCAGTCGCGGTACTGTTCAGCGACTGACAGTTGTTCTTCCGTCATATCAATGCCGATTACCCTACCCTGCGGGCCAACCATCTGACTCAACAGAAAAACATCCCTGCCGGAACCGCATCCCAGATCGAGAACCGTGCGGCCTTCCAGAGCGGGTGGGATCGGTGAACCACAGCCATAGAACTTTCGCTGCACAACCTCATGAATGTTATTCATCAACTCCTTTATATGCTCTGGCGGTCTGTCTGCGGTGCAGCAGGCATCGGTCTTCAGGTCTTCATTACTTTCCAGAACCTGGCCATAGTATTCACGCACTGACTCGAGCGACTGTTGGGACATGGATAGATCTCCATTGAGTAATTAGGATTAGTATTGTCAATAAGACCCGAGTGCATCACGAACTGTTTCAAGTCATGAAAAGCGATCTAATCTAGCGGGCTTGATCGGAAACGGAGTTGATTACCGCTGATCTGAATATGGGGCTAACTGCCAGTTGGTGTGAGATTACGCCATCTCTTAACATCTTCAGGTCTGTCGACATCCCACAGCTGAGGTAATAGTGCCCAATTCAATTCCAGCTCATCCATACGTCGACAGGTCTCTGAACAAACCTGGTCTGTGCTCCATGGGATATCCTTGAAAACACTCGGTTCTGGACCGCGCAGGCCGATCAATCCATACCCGCCATCTTCTGCCGGACCAAGTACGGCATCATAGATAGCCAATTGGTCAAATGACGATCGTATATATTCGGGCGTTAAGTTCGGGCAATCCGTACCAATGAGCAGGGTTGCGGTTTCAAAATGTTCAAAGGCATTCAGCATACGTTCGCCCAGGTCTGCTCCCTGCTGGAGAAACCGGGGCACAACAAACTGATCGTAAAATTCGTGATCAGTCGTTGGACTGCACCAGAGTTCAATACTCACTTCAAGCGGGAGCGCTGATGCTAGGCACTCCAGAATCAATCGAGTTGCCAACTCCTCATGTATCCCCGTAGCAGCAGCTATTCCTTCAGATGCAATCAGACGGCTCTTAACCTCTCCGGGGATAGGTGCTTTGCAGAAAATCACTAGTCGTGGTTTGTTCACTGATCTAGGAAGGAATCGGCGACCGGCCGTATTGTTTCACGAGCGCATCACCCCTGACGCCTGCAAAATGCATGAGTCGCAGTTTCCACATCAACAGGATAGTCCTGACTATTCCGTTTGACTCCCAGCGACGACTGGAGGTTGTAAGGCATGTACCGATACAAAAGGGTGGGGAGATTTTCTTCAGACTCTTGCTGATTTCGATATCCTCCATCAGGGGAATCAGCGCATAACCACCTGCCTTTTCAAACGCTCCCCGTGTTGCAAATATAGCCTGATCGCCGGTGCAAATCCCCGTTAGTCGAGAGCGGTTGTTCATGAACCATTCAATCACACGAAACAGCGGGTGCTCACCGCTCAGTCGAACATCAAATCGGCCCCAGGATCTGTCTGATAGCCAAAAGTCCGACTGCAGGTAAGACTCAAACGCCATTGGTAGTATCGTGTCGGCATGCAGGAAAAGCAGGATATCTCCCGAGGCGGCTTCGGCGCCCTTATTCATTTGACAGGCCCGTCCTGCTGCTGATTCCAACACCTTGCATGGATGCCGGCTGATGACATCCAGGGTCTTATCACTGCTGCCACCATCAACGACAATGACCTCGATACCGTCACGTATGAGGTTTCCCAGGGTATTCTCAATAGCCCCGGCTTCATTCAAAACTGGCACGACTATCGAGATCTTTGGAAGCTGGCGTGCCATTAATAACCCTAGGCGAGGGCTCCCCCACAGCTGCTACCCTGGCCAGCAGTACACCCATAGCAATGCTCACCGACCGCAATAGGGCTGCCCTCCAGATTCCTGTCAAACAGGTCTCTCAAATGAGGTCTGGGTTTATCAGTTGCCAGAGTCTGCATCATCAACATCTGGTTGAAGTCACAGTCATAGATATAACCCTGGTAGTCGACGCTGACCAGTGACCGGCACATGACGCTGTTAAGATTCTCTTCAGAAAAAGATCCGCGAAGAAGCTTCATGTAGTCTTCGAATTGATTTTTAGCCAGCAGCCGAGCGCCAAAGCGGCTGATTGGCATGTTGGCCAGCGCGAATAGATCAGTAAACACGATGTTGTGTTCTCCCCCTAGAGCGAGCTGATAATCTTCTTTAAGAGATTGCTGGTCAGGCGGTAGGATGGGCTCGTCTGGGTTGTAGACGAGGTTAAGTACGAGATTGCTGTCTTCCTTTCCGTAACCAAAATCATTGAGTCTCTTCAGACTCGCGATACTGTCCCGGTACACTCCTTTGCCACGTTGTTTGTCGACATTCTGTTCCTGATAGCAAGGCATCGAAGCGTTGATCACGACATTGTGCTCTGCCAGGAATTCCGGTAAATGTTCATAACCCTGTTCCATCAGGATTGTCGGGTTGCACCTGTCCATCACCAGGGTCCCCATCCGCCTTGCTTCGACAACAAGATGTTCAAAATTGGGGTTCATCTCTGGAGATCCACCAGTTAAATCCAGCGTGCCTACGCCGTTTTGGTTAATAAAGGTCAGAACAAGGTCAACCATGTCCTTGTCCATCAGCTCCGTTCGGGTAGGTCCTGCATTGACATGGCAATGGGTACAACTGAGATTGCACAGGTAACCTAAGTTGACCTGGAGGGTATCGAGATTTGAACGATAGATATTTGGAAAGCTGGTTTCGAGTAACAGGGATCGAGTATCTTGCATTTAGAGTTAGCCAGTTAGAAGCTGTTTAGTATAGACCGGGGCATGTACTGAAGCATTACAGGAAAATGTGTCCCTGGCCCTTTTAAGAAATAACAGCCACACCTGGAAACTCATCGCTCCAGTTGTGCAATTTCATCTGTCTTTATTTCATACAATTCAATAATGTTGCCGCAGGGATCGCGTCCGTATATGGCGGAACTCGTCTCATCGAAATGAACGACTTCACCCACGAACTCCATACCAAATTCTTTCAGACGATCATATTCGCTCTGTATATCATCAACCTGCAGCGCAAAATGCGGGTAACCATAATCGCAGGGTCTTGAACGGAGATCCTTTGGTTCTGGATGGGTGTATTCCCACAGTTCTATAAACGTATTGCTGCCCTTTAACATAGCCATTCTTGCTCTTGCCCCATCAAGGCCAATAGCCTTATTAACGAGAGGCACATCATCGAACTGACCTTCCTGAACTACTTCAAAGCCGAGCGCATCACGGTAGAAAGTCAGCGCTTTTTCGAAATCGCTGACGCCAATCGCAATATGGTGGATACCTACAATCATTGTCTGTCTCCGTTTGGATGAAAATGTGGGGCCGCGAATGAAATTAGCTTAAGCCAGCGAAAGTTTTTCATGTGAATCGGCCATACGATTTTGAATGTCGATATTCTGTGGGCAGGCGCCGGTGCATGGCGCTGAACAGGTCTGGCACGCATCAGCATTCTTATCCAGAGCTGAGTATAGTTGCATCGCCTGCTTTTCATCACCATAGTCCTCAAAATACATACGGTGTCTCAATACATCATTGATAGGCACGGAATGCGGGCAAGATTCCAGGCAGTCGCCACAGTTCGCGAAACAGTGGGTGCCAGCAATCAAGTCATCATATTTATCCAACACTGCAGTATCGTTAGTCGTGAGGGCTTTCCCGGATGCATGGATATACTCATCAACGTGCTGCGTTTCAAAAAAGGAAATAACCAGGCAGGCAACATCTGGATTGGACATTACCCACTTGAAGGCAGCCTGGGTATAGGAAGTGGACTCATCCTGGAATTCCAGCATTCCCTTGTGCTTGGCACCCTTTAGAGTCTTCATGGCGACAATACCCATATTCTTCGCAGCCGCCTTCTTGATGATGTCCTGCTGCTTTGGCCAGGCACCGTGGTGGTAGGCAAGCATCATCACATCAAATTTGTCGCTGTCGATAACAGCGTATGCTACCTCTTCCAGGTTTGGTGTGTGCGATGTAACGCCGAGAAACCGAACTCGTCCATCAGCCTTTGCCATGTCGAAAGCTTTCAGCATATTGGGATCAAGCAGCCGTTCAATGGAATCACATGAATGAACGTGTATCAGGTCTACATAGTTTGTATTTAGCCGCTGCAAACTGTCATCAAGTGCCGCCAGGTAGGTTTCAACACTTGAGCCCTGACGAACGTGACCGTCAGAAGTGCACCATTTGGTTACTATAAAAAGCTCCTCCCGGTTCCGCTCCTTTAAGACGTTGCCTAAAACTGTCTCAGATTTGGCGCCTGCATAATCAGGTGATGTATCGATATAGTTAACGCCGCGGTCAAGAATTTCTCGGAAAAAGCCTTCCGGGTCTGAGTGTCGCAGGAACTGACCAGAACCCATGGAAATATCAGATACCATAAATCCTGTTCGCCCAAGGGGTCGTTTGTGTGCAATTCGTGCGCCAGACCAATTGGCGTGAGCGGTGGGCGCTGTTTGTTCTGTTTCAGCAGAGTAGACTGGTGCGCTGACTCTAAACCAGCCCTCGATTCTCCCCATGGTCGTTCCCACTGCGCCTAATACGCCGCCTCCCACAGCTGCGGATCCCATCAGGAATTTGCGCCTGCCGGATGGGGCATCAGCTTCGGGAAGATTGCTTCCCCGTTGTTTTGCCCAGATAACCGTCAGAATGATACTGGTAAACAGTAATAGTACAGAGATTATTGCCGGCATAAGTGGAACCATTGCAGCATCTATGCCGACCGCTCGCTCCTGCAGGTAGTTACCAACTCCGGCGTAGCCAAGAACCCAAGTAAGAGCCCATACAGCCAGTGCTATCAAACCAATATTCTTAATCGCCTTTCTCCTCTCTATTCCTTTGCGGGTCAACTAGCGACACTCTAGCCTATCAAGGGACAATTACTCAATTGATTAAAGATTGATCATTTAAGTAAACTGTCGTCAGAATTCAGGACAGAGGAGAGCAGTGATGGGTCGACTGGATGGAAAAGTTGGGATCGTCCTTGGTGCCGCGACGAAGGACAATATCGGGCAAGTGATAGCCCGTCGCTTCACTCAGGAGGGGGCGAAGGTAATGGTAGCTGGCCGACACGAAGACGTACTTTCAACGCTGGCTGACGAGATCGATGGTGCCTATGCCATCTGCGACATCACGGTTGAGGAAGATATCGAGGCTCTCATGGCCGCTACGCTCGAGAGATTCGGGAAAGTTGATATAGGTGTGAACTGCACTGGCTGGGGGTTGCTCAAGCCCTTCCTGGATACGACCCGCGAAGAGCTGGAGGCGATGGTGGCCCTGCAGTACGTGGGTGTTTTTCAGTACCTGCAGGGGTTGGTTCGGGCCATGAAAGACGGTGGATCCATCATCCAGCTGTCCACTGAAACGGCGACCATCATGTTCGAGAGCCATGCAGCTTATATGGGAACCAAGGCAGGTATTGACCATGTTATCCGTACCGTAGCCAACGAGTTTGGCAGCCGTGGCATTAAGGCTAATTCGATCAGCCTGGGTGTCAACGACTCACCGATGGCAGCTGCTGTATTCCACATGCCGGTCATCATCGAACAGTTCCGCAAGGCGTATCCCCTGGGGCGGGTGGGGACATCTGATGATGTTGCAGCGGCAGCGGTCTGGCTCGCCAGTGACGAATCCTTCATGACCGGAGAGAACATGCATGTGACAGGTGGACTAAGGCTTCGCCGAAACCCGATGCTCGCCGAGATTGCCGCCGCCTGTGAAGAAGCCGGAATGGCGCCAGAGGAGAACCTGTTTCGAATGGGGTTGAGCGAGGAGCACGGCGCTTCATGAGATAAAGAAGGCCTGTGTTGTCGGGGGCTGGGTTTTGAAAACCAGTTGCTAGCCCGGATAATTGGCTAGTCTTCCAGGGTCAGGGCCTGGCTTGGACATTGCTGACAGGCAAACCGAACCTTCTGTTGCCACTCAAGCTTGATGTCAGAAGTGATGGTAAGTTTCTCTTCACCATCAAATGCAAACACTTCATCTATTGTTTCGACACAGACACCGTAGCCACAACAGATATTTCGGTCCACGGTAACTTTCAACTGCTCACCCCTCCTGGAAATCTCACTGTTACACGCAATCAAACTCGATGGCGAGCTGATTAGGGCCGCGAACAACGAACCAGTCATGGTATATGACGTCATCGTCAGGATTCTTGAGGCGGATATTTTTCATCCGTTTGAGGACCTCTTCGAAGGTGATCCTGGTTTCCAGTTTTGCAAGGGGCTGGCCTGGGCAGAAGTGCCGTCCTGCGCCAAATGAAATCCCCTGGTATGCATTCTCACGTTTTGGGTTGAAGATTTCCGGGTCTTCAAACTGATCTGGGTCGCGGTTTGCGGCGCCATAGAGCATCCAGATAATTGCACCAGCGGGAACCGGTGTACCATTTACTTCCGTATCACGGACCGTGTAGCGGAAGAGGCCTTGAACAGGTGCCTCGATTCGGAGCAGCTCTTCGACGAACGTCTCAAGTTCCTCTGGGTGTTCCCGCAAGCGCACTTGCAACTCAGGTTGCTCGGCGAGAAATTTCATACCATTGCCAATTAAGTCCGTGGTGGTCACTTGCCCGGCGCCGTACATGACCGCTGAGATGCCAACCAGATCTTCGATTTCCGGCAGGGTTCCATTTGCCTTGGTTGCGGTAGCTATCTCACTCAATACGTCATCTTGAGGATTCGCCCTTCTTTCTGTCAGGTACTGGTGAAACCGCTCGTCACTAACGCCCAGCGCGTTAGCACCAGGGTTAGGGCTGCCGGCAGACAGCATGCTGGTCGCCGAATCCCGCTGGTGTCGTTCAAGGAACGACCTTCGCAAGGCATCCTCATCGGCCCTGGGGAAGTCCATTACCTCGTTCATGACAAAGTAGGTATAAGGGCCGGCAAAACGGGCAATCCATTCCACTTCACTATCTTCGGCGAAAGACTCAATCAGTTCCTGTGCCAGCTCGCGTAAGCGAGGAGTAATGGCTTCCTTGCGCTCTACCGTAAAAAGCTTGTTGAGCAGGTTTCTGTACTCAGTGTGTTCCGGCGGATCCAATGTCAGCACCGGTATAAGGTCGCTCTGCACCCTCTTCCGCCAGGATTCAACCTTGGTTTCCAGGTCGGCGCTTCCAAATGGGCAACCACTTTCATCAGGCCGCTCTGGGATATGTCCTTTAGCGAACGGTCCGAGAGAGGCAACACAGGCGGAGAAATCCTGGTGACGGCGCTCTATCTCCAGGACATCCTGGTATCGAGTGGCCAGGTAGATGCCAGAGTTGCTTTCCTGGGTGATGGGCCCGATTGTCCTTGCCGCTTCGTAGAATTTATAAGGGTCCTTTACTACATCAGGGTCAGCCGCAAATAGATTCCGGGAATCCAGCAGTTGACGGGCGGCCTCAAGACTCAACTCTTCCTCTGTTGTTGCCATTTCTCATCCTTCTCGATATCGCAAACTATTGGCGTACCTAGTTTTTGTCCGGATTTGGATATCGAGCGGGTTATCCTGGGCGGCCCTCGGCCGGGCACCCCTCGGCCGGGCACCCCCTTCCTTCACATGCGAGTATTTTTAAAGGCTAACCGTTTACATGTTATTCAAATCTGGTTCTAAATACGCAATTTGTAGACAGGAACTAACTAGTCAGCAACCCAGCTACCATGAAATCCTGCGGGTACCCGCCTCGGCAGATGGATACGCGCAACCGGGTCCTTCTCCATGTTGCTGGCATCAACTATGATGAGTTCACTCTTGTTTTCAGCTTGATCGTAGACAAAGCTCAAGAGGTAGCCATCATCTTCCGCACTGGCACCTGCCCCGGGGACAAAAACCGGTTCACCGCCTGCACGACCATTTCCAAGTTCATGGGCAATGGACGTATCGGTTTTCATATCATATTTACGAAAGGCGTTGGCGGTTGGCCCACCGGACCCGAACTGTGCGGTGTAGCCATATCGGTAAGGAAGGCCAACACGACTGTCCGGGACTCGCGGGAACTCCACTGAATGGTCATCCAGTTGCCGCTCATTGACCTTACCTGTCACCTGGTTGATGGTCCATTGATAGAGTACGGGTGACACATCTGGGGCGCCCTGCTTCATTGAATGTTCAAGGCGGCAAACATCAATGACAATGCTGTCGCCGTTGTCATAGGCGTTTACGGGGTGATAGACATAACAAGGGTCAATGTCGTACCAAACCACATCCTTGTTGGAACCGTCGCGTGGCATGACGCCCAGGCGTGCTCCATAGTCGTCACTCCATTGTATAGGTAACCCCCCTGTCACATTCTCGAAGTTCCATACTAAAGGGAGATCCATAAAGATGACGTGATTCCTGGTGATATTGAAATCATGGACCATGGTGGCTCCCTTAACTTCAATTTCCTCAGACTGCACCAGTTCGCCCTGGGCGGATGCACGGTGATACGTCATATAGGGTGGTGTCATACCATAGTAGAAAAATAGAAGCTCACCAGTTTCGGGGCAAATTTTCGGGTGCGCCGTCATGCCGGTATTTAGTTTTCCATCATAGTTATAGGCGCCTACCGTCTCGAGGTCAGCAGAGAGCTCAAAGGGCCAATGACCTTCTTCAAGTGCCAGTATTTTCCCTGCATGGCCAATGACATGTGTGTTGGCAAGAGACTTAGACCTGTCATCCAGTGCCTCCATGGGGTCGGCACCTTCGTCTGCCAATAGTGGAGTCTGAACATAGCGATTGCGGTACCAGTTCGCGTTGCCATTTTCCAGTTCAACGCCATGGATCATACCGTTGCCGAGAAACCAGTGGGCAGTATCACCAGATTTTGGGTTTGAGCCGTTGCGCAAATACCGTCCATTGAGTTCTGGCGGTATGCTGCCGGTGACCTTGAGTTCAGTTTCCGTCACCTCATCATAGATAGGTGCAAAATTTCCAGTTAGCCAGAATGGCTTGTTCTCTTGTGGTTGTGCGCTCATGATTTGCTCCTGTGGGACTGAGTAGGCTTTTGCCTTCTTCTAATTGTATTGCGCCGAAGATTCCGGACAGGCAATTCGCCTGTCTGGAGGTATAGGTCGCAAGAGGTGGGTCAGGGTTAAAGTGTCAGATTATCAGCTGATATAGAAAACATCCACTAGCACGGGCGTTAGATTCTGGTGGCCCTCCAATTTGGAACAGTGTGAATAGTCGGAGACGAAGTTACCTATGGAGAAGCGGAAAAT
This sequence comes from Gammaproteobacteria bacterium, assembly GCA_002726655.1. Taxonomy (GTDB): domain Bacteria; phylum Pseudomonadota; class Gammaproteobacteria; order Pseudomonadales; family Azotimanducaceae. Next base: position 24,230 of record PBRP01000121.1, on the reverse strand, counting down.
AACGGTTAAATCTGATAAGTAAGTTTACTAGTAACAGACTAGTCCTAATACCCACTCTTCTTAGAGGGTTTTTGAGCATCCAGGGTTATACCTCTTGCTTGTCATACTAACAGGTGTCCCCTGTAACGGTCCCCAACTCTACCTGGCCCAGAACTGAGCCTGCAACTTCAGGAGTGAGCTCCACAACCCGGGTTCTTTCGAACCAGAATTTCATATAACACCTAGTATCGAATCACGGTACAATTGTTAGCCTCGTGCTAATAGCTTGATGGTCTTGTCTTGGCGTATGGTTTTAAGCAGTAGGTCAGATTTCCGGAGATCAGTAAGAAAGTAGATCCATTTTCCCTCCGGCCCACAGGCGGACTTATTAGGGGAGAAATTGAATTGTTAAGATTAGGAAAGCTGCCCGATTATGGCTTGGTTATTGCCACACTGTTTGTAGGTGCTGATCATCTGTTGACGACCAACGAAATCACTAAGTGTTCAAAAATTCCCCTGGCAACGGTACGCAAATTGCTAAAAAGCCTGGTTGATGCTGGCTTACTTGTCTCTCATCGTGGCAGCACCGGAGGGTACCAACTAGCACAGGAAGCACAACGAATCAGTATTGCTGAGATCATAGAAGCAATTGATGGTCCGATAATTCTAACTGAATGTGCTGGATCCCATCGTGGCAACAATTGTGCTTTAGCCGGAAGCTGCCACCTCAACGAGAAATGGTGTGAACTGAATAGAGAGATAGTTGAGAAACTGCAGTCTATTTCTCTCGAGGAATTTGCCCGCTAACCTCTCAGGGGGTGCTAGGACATCAAGCAGGCTTTACCCAGGTATCCCTTCGCGCATCAAACTGATGCAACCGCGATTCTACACGGTGCTGTTTTTCATTACCCCATCTGATCTGGCCGGGAAATAGTAGAAATCTATAGCATACTATAATAGTATGCTATAGAGTGGCTCCGCCCAGGACCAACAACGAAATAGGGCGGTAAAACACTAGTGCACTGGGAACGCATATTTTTGCTAAACCTGCGAGCGAGGAGAGGATGAGTAAGTCTGGCGGTGATGGAACTAATAGTGGTCGAAGAATGTTCCTGAGCGGAACTACGAGCACCTTATTTGCCATGGGTGCAATGGGACTTGCAACCCCCTATGTCCAGTCCTGGAATCCTAGCACTCGTGCCAGGGCTGCTGGCGCTCCCATCGAGATTGATCTGAGCAAGATTCCTGAAGGCAGTTTGCATGTTGAAGAATGGCGCGGCAAACCCATTTATATCGTCAAGCGCACGAAAACAATGCTGGAATCGCTGGAAAAGGCGGCTGACAAATTGCGCGATCCGGACTCGGAAGATGAACAGCAACCCCATTATGCAAAGAATAAGAACCGCTCCCGGATTCCAGCGATACTTGTTGTGGAAGGAATCTGTACCCACCTTGGATGCACGCCGAAATACAGGGCCGGGCAGGCTGATGATGAATTCTGGGGATTTTTCTGTCCCTGTCATGGTTCAAGGTTTGACCTCGCTGGTCGGGTGTATAAGGGAGTCCCGGCACCAACAAACCTAAAAGTGCCACCTCACTATTATGCGGACGAAGGCACGCTCATTGTCGGGAACGAGGAGCGGGAGACAACCTAGTGAGCCTGAGAGAAGCAGCATCGAATCTAGTGGGCTGGGTTGACTATCGATTACCCATTGTCAAAACCTGGAAGACTCACATGAGCGAGTACTACGCACCAAAAAATTTCAATTTTTGGTACTTCTTCGGAGTTTTGGCGTTGGTTGTATTTGCAAATCAGGTACTTAGTGGTATCTGGCTAACAATGTTTTATGTTCCAACAGCGGAAGAAGCATTTAAGTCTATCGAGTACATAATGCGAGATGTTAGTTCGGGTTGGGCTATTCGTTACATGCATGAAGTCGGCGCATCCTTCTTCTTTATAGTCATCTACCTGCACATTTTCAGGGGGTTGCTTTACGGCTCTTACCAGAGGCCTCGTGAACTGATTTGGATTTTCGGCATGTTTATCTATTGCCTGATGATGGTAGAAGGTTTTCTCGGATACGTGCTTCCCTATGGAAATATGTCTTACTGGGGCGCCAAAGTCATTCTCAATCTGGTTGGGGCGATTCCCATTATTGGGGAAGGGTTACAAATCTGGGTGCAGGGTGATTTTGTCGTTGGCAGCGCTACACTCGGTAGATTCTTTGCGCTTCATGTGGCGCTAGTACCCCTTATACTGATTGTTGGCATATTTCTGCACATCGTTGCCCTCCACCAGGTAGGTTCCAACAACCCTGAAGGTATTGATATAAAGGCACATGTTGATGCCGATGGAAATCCTCTTGACGGCATTCCCTTTCATCCCTACTACACTATTAGCGATTTAACGCCTGTAGTCATCTTCCTGATTCTGTTTTTTGCATGCGTTTTCTATTTTCCGGGTGGCGGCGGGTACTTTATCGAACCACCCAACTATCTGCCTGCAGACAAACTCAGCACGCCTGAACATATTGCTCCCGTGTGGTACTTCACTCCATTTTACGCGATGTTGAGATCCGTCACTATCGACTCGTTCGGGCTGGATGCAAAAGTCTGGGGGTTAATAATTGTATCTGGCGCCATGCTGGTACTATTTTTCCTGCCCTGGTTAGATAGAAGTGCCGTACTTTCAATGCGCTATAAGGGATGGCCGAGCAAAATCATGCTGATGCTTTTTGCTGTCAGTTTTGTTTTCCTTGGAGTTCTTGGTGCAAAACCAGCTGATTGGGCGCCGGCCTGGGTCGCGCCTGCATTGACCACAATTTACTTCGCCTATTTCCTGGCGATGCCTGTCTATACGAAGCTGGAAAAAACAAAACCTGTTCCTGGCCGTATTGGGGCAAAAAGTGGATAGGGAAATTTTTGTTAAACTTTGGCTGGCAACCGCCGCGATATCGCTTTTTCCCCTCTGTTCAATCGCTAGTAGTAATTCGCAAGAGCTGTTGCAAAGTAATATCGATATCCATAACAAAGCATCTCTCAGACGTGGAGCCAGGCTCTATATGAATCATTGTGCTGCCTGCCATTCCGCAAAATTCATGCGATATGAGAGATTATCAAAAGATCTTGAAATACCACCAGAAATCGTAATGTCTGACCTGGTCAGGTTTGGAGCGACCAGGTTAAGTGATGCTATTCCGGCAGCGATAGATCCCAAAGTAGGTGAAAAGGCTTTTGGAATTGCACCTCCTGATCTGACGCTCGAAGCCAAATACAGGGGCACTGACTGGGTATATTCATACTTACTGGGGTTTTACAAAGACAGTAACGCTCCTACCGGGTACAACAATCACCTGATGGCAAATGTTGCTATGCCCTGGGTATTGGCGAGCCTTCAGGAAGCGACGAGTGAAGCTGAGTTCAAAGATCAAATGCGAGATCTTACAAATTTTATGGCCTATATGTCAGAACCCATCAGGCCCTTCAGGGAAAACTTTGGCAAGTATGTGCTCGGTTTTCTAATGGTCTTGCTGGTATCAGTCCGGCTGCTAAAGAACGAATATTGGAGAAGTTTGAATGAATAGTGAATTGAACACACATGTGCCAGACATTCAGTTATTTGATCTGGAAACCATGAAAAATCCTTACCCCACATACAAAAAGCTTCGTGATGATGCGCCGGTATTCTACGAGCCTGCAATGAACATGCATGTGGTAACCCGTTATGAACTGCTCAGGGAGGTAATGAAGGACACGGAAACCTATTCAAGCAAATTTGACGACTTCATGGCGAACGTTCAGCAGGTCGCTTTTCAGGGCTTGAGTGAAGGGAATCAAAATGAACTGAAGAGCATCCATCAGGAGATGATCTCTATCCCGCCGACTATGCTCACACTAGATCGACCGGAGCATACGCAATATCGTTCACTGGTTGCGAAACTGTTTACCGCTGGTCAGGTTGCTAAATCACAGGCCAATGTTCAGTCTGTTATTGACGAGATGATTGCGGCCTTTGACGATACAACAACGATCGATTTTATGGACTGTTTTGCATTCCCTGTTCCACTACGCATTATTGGTGACCGACTGGGTATACCGCCCGAGAAAAGAACCTTTTTCAACGAAGCCGCAACTGCGGCGGCAGCCACACTTAAACTCAATCCGGTTAGTCCGAATGAGTTGATTCATCGTGCCCAGCTCGGGCTTGAACTGCAGCAGCTTCTCGTCGGTCTGATTGAAGCTCGACGCAACGAGCCAAGGGAAGACATGATCACGATACTGGCAACCAGCAAACTGGAGCAGGAAAATCGTTTCCTCACACACGGAGAGGCCATAGGCATTCTCAATCAATTCCTTGTAGCGGGTCACGAGACCACCACAAGTTCGTTTGGTTGGGGTATGTCGTTGCTCTGCCAGAATCCTGGTATCCAGGATGAGATTCGTGGCGATGTAAAAATGATTAAAACCTTCGTGGAAGAAGCCCTCAGGCTGGAAGCACCTGTTCAGGGGTTACCACGACTCGTAACCCGTGGCACCCAATTAGGTGGCTATGATCTAAAAGCTGGTGACTTGATTATGGCCCGGTTCGGAGCGGCAAATCGAGATGAGCGCCAGTTTGAGGGTCCAGATGGAATCAATTTACAGCGGCCGAAACCAGGTTTACAAATGGCTTTTGGTTCGGGTGTCCATCATTGTATCGGTGCGCCGCTTGCCCGGCAGGAACTGAACCTCGGCTGGTTCAGTCTGCTGGAATCGATAAAAAATATCCGATTGGATGAGTCTTTCCCGGCGCCTGAAGCAGAACCAAGCTTCATACTTCGGAATTTACCCATGCTCAATATACAATTTGATAGATGGACGCCAACTAACGATAACAAAGAGGGTGACCTTGTTGATACGCACGAAGGTGCAGCAAGTATTGCCTAATATTTTTTCCAATAACAGCTAAAGGAGACTTTTATGACAGCCCATGATCACGAAATAGTTTCGATTTATGGATTCTCGGAAAAACAGATTGATGCATTAATGACGCATACGAGTGAATGCACGCTGATGTGGGGCACCAAAGATGGTTGGCCCGTTGGTGTAATTCACGCCTATGTATGGCACGAAGGGAAAGTGTGGCTAACTTTTTCATCACATCGGCATCGTGCGGCGGCAATTCGGCGTGATAACCGGGTTTCTGTGTGTGTCAGCAGCACTGCAAAAAATTCAAATGACAGTCCTAGTGGGTCTGCAACCATGAAAGGCCGAGGCTTCTTTCATGATGACGACGAAACCAAAAAGTGGTTCTATCGTGCCCTGGCCAATAAAGTTAGTCCGACTGACCAGGCCGGAGAAGACGCCTTTTATTCATTGTTGGATTCGCCACTTCGAACAATTTTGGAGATCGTGCCTGAAAAGTGGATTACCTTTGATAGCGAAAAATCGGCACGCGACATGGCCGGTGCATTACCGGAAGAGGAAAAGACAGAACGCAAAAGTGCCGATGCTGTTCGTATGAACAAAGAAAGAGAGAAACGAGGTCTTTCTGCACGTTAGAGGTGTTAATCAGGAAGGGTTAGCCAGCCTATTCTGACCATCTCACATCACTTTCTTTCACATCGGTTTCCAGCTCCCGGGCATAGCGGTGCCCGGCATAAATCGCAGCGGCAATAATAGCCGGGGCATCGCAATCGCCAATCTTGGTTATCGTGGGAGCTGAGCTGGTCCCCGAGGTGTCAGCGTCTATCGACCCAGCGATATCATGATAGAGGCTGTCATTGGGGGTTCTTGCAGTGACCAGCAGGACTGAATCTACCGCAACAGTCTGGGTGCGTTCAGCATAGACACAGCTCAGATGGGCGTTGGCACCGTCGAATTGCTCTAGACCATGAGCCGTGATTATCTGTACTCCCAGCTGGAGAAGACGTTGTTGAGCCTGGTATTGTTCGTCGATCATCGCACCCCATGCAGCTACCAGGTTTTCCGATGTGACAAAACACACTTCGACACCTTGTGTCACCAGTGCTTCGGCCAGGACGCTACCAAGGTAGTAGTGGTCATCGTCAAAGATCAGCACCTTGCCTTGTGGCAGGCGGCCCTTGAAAATGTCGTTGGGAGTGAAAATCTGCTCTACAGGCCCCAGATCAAGACACGGCTTGCTGTGGTAACGACCAAAGCCGTCATTACGCCATGTGGACCCGGTCGCAACGACAATGTGTTCAGCACCGATGTCCAGGGCTTCCTCCGCGTTCAGGCTATTGTCAGGGAAAATATCCACGTTTGGCATGGTCCGGATCTGATGCACTCGATAATCTCGCACCCGTCCCCATTCAGCCAGCCCTGGCAATTTACATTCCTGGGTGACGCGCCCGCCGAGTTCTGTTGAAGCTTCAGCCAACATGACCTTGTATCCACGCTGGCCGAGCGCGCGAGTTGCCTCAAGACCCGCTGGACCTGCACCAACTACCAGAACGGTGGCATCACTGCTTTTGGAGTGGATACGTTCAGGATGCCACCCCCTGCGCCACTCTTCACCCATACTTGGGTTCTGGGTACAGCGTATCGGCACGCCAAGGCTATCGCCGGAGTAACAGATGTTGCAGCCAATACATTCTCGAATGTCCTCCGGGCGCCCTTCTTCAATTTTGCGCGGCAGGAACGGGTCAGCAATCGAAGGGCGGGCGGCACCCACAAAATCCAGGGTACCTTTCTGTACCAGGGAAACCATGGTATCTGGAGAGGTGAACCGGCCCACGGATACAACAGGCTTGCTGGTGATGGATTTGACATAGTGAATGGATTCTTCCAGGAGCCCTTCCTTGAAGAATCGTGAGAGGCTCATTTCACGAGCGTAATTATGTACATTTACATCCCAGAGATCGGGTAGATCAGCCAGCATTTCGAACATTTCCCTGCGGTCTTCAGATATAGGATGCTCGACGGTGCCAGTGCCGTCATCGATTGCCATGCGCACTGCAACTGCACAAGTATCACCGATCGCCTCTTTCGTTTCTTCAATCAGTTCGCGAACCAGGCGAACACGATTTTCAAGCGAGCCACCGTATTCATCAGTTCGGTGGTTATGCAGGGGGGAGAGAAACTGGGATAGGAGATAACTGTGTGTGGCATAAATGTAGACTATGTCAAAACCCGCATCCCTGGCACGCAATGCCGCTGCTCTATGCCACTTCCGCAGATTCCGGATATCCTTTTTGTCCATTGCACGGGTCTGGTAAGGATTTCCGGAAAGGTCCGGCATGCTGCTGACACCCAGAGGCACCTCTCGAGTCAGCAGATTTGAGCTGCTGGCGCCACCGGCCCATAGCTCCACGCCCGCGAGGGCACCAAATTCATGCACCTTCTCTGTCATCAGGGCATTGGCTTTGATGTGGTCCTGATTCCATAAAGCGGCGTAGGGATGCGGCAGGTCGTCAGCACTTGGATGAATAGAACAGTACTCTGTACAGATTACACCCCATCCGCCTTCGGCCTTGATGCCGCGCATTGCTGCCAGCATTTTAGGGCGCAGAAATCCCATTCCGTTACAGTGCGGCACCTGGTAGAACCTGTTTGGTGCCTGCACGGGCCCAATCTGTACAGGTTCGAATAAGATGTCATAGCGCGGGTCACGAGTCATCGCGGATGCTTCTCCTGAGTACAATAAAAGAATATGACGAGTGTAGTGATCATGATGAGAATCGCTCATCCCGGCATTTGCTATCAACACGCCCTATAGGGAAGGTGGGGGCTGGACAGCAGGCGGCGGTACTTCCACGGGAGGAACCTGGTCTATTCAGCCCTATGGGGGCGGTGGTTTTGAGGTTAACATTCATTCATCTTGGCCGCAGGATTGGCGCGAATGGGGGACTGATGATGACGAGGTCGAAAAGGTGTGAGCTAAATACAAAGGAAATAGCGAGGCTCCTTGCTCGTGTGAAACTCAGAGGAGACAGCTGATGGCCGCTTCGCTACCCACCCAGGCCCGTGTCGTCATAGTTGGCGGGGGCATCATCGGTTGCTCTATTGCTTATCACCTGACAAAGATGGGCTGGCAGGACGTGGTTCTGCTTGAGCGAAAGAAGCTCACTTCCGGTACCACCTGGCATGCGGCAGGGCTGGTAGGCCAGCTACGGCCAAGCCAGAATATGACCAAACTGGCCAAATACACGGCTGAACTATATACCCACATAGAAGAAGAAACAGGCCAGGCCACGGGGTTTAAACAAAACGGCTCTGTCACTATCGCGACGAACCGGGAACGGTTTGAAGAATTGAAACGGAATGCATCAATGGCCCAGGTTTTCGGGCTTGATGTCGACGTGATATCAACGGCTGAAGTCGGAGAACTTTATCCGCTAATCAACACGGATGATGTAATCGGTGGTACCTGGATTGCCTCAGACGGACAGATCAATCCCATTGACGTGACCCAGGCGCTCACCCGTGGGGCGAGAAATGGTGGCGCGCGTGTCTTTGAAGACGTCAAGGTAACCCGCATTATCCATGATGGTGCTCGGGCGACGGGGGTTCAGACTGAAGAGGGGGCCATCGTTGCCGATCAGGTTGTACTTTGTGCAGGCATGTGGTCGCGCGAACTGGCCCTGGATGTAGGTGTGGTTGTACCTCAGCATGCCTGCGAACATTTCTACCTGATCACCGAACCCTTCGCCGGGGTGGAGCCGAACCTGCCGGTTTTTAGAGATTATGATGCCTGCGCCTATTACAAAGAAGATACAGGCAAGATCCTGCTGGGTGCCTTTGAGCCGATAGCCAAACCATGGGGTGGTGACGGTATCCCGGAGGACTTCTGCTTCGATGAACTGGATGGGAGCTTTGATCATTTCGAGCCAGTGCTTGAGAAGGCAATAAAGAGAATGCCAGCACTTGAAAATGCAGGTATACAGAAATTCTTTTGCGGCCCGGAGAGCTTCACGCCGGATGATCGCTATCATCTTGGAGAGTCTGCGGAACTGGATAATTTATTTGTCGCTTCCGGCTTTAACTCCATTGGTATTCAGTCAGCCGGTGGGGTTGGTAAAGTGCTCAGTGAGTGGATGCGTGACGGTCATCCGCCTGCTGATCTCTGGGAAGTGGATACGCGTCGTAATATCGCCTTCCAGAATAACCGCCGCTACCTGCAAGACCGGGTAACTGAGGGCCTGGGGCTACTGTATGCCATGCACTGGCCCTATCGACAGTTTGCGACCTCAAGAGGCGTCAGACAATCACCCTTCCATGACAGACTTGCAGCACAAAATGCCTGCTTCGGCGAGGTTGTTGGCTGGGAGCGACCCAACTGGTATGCCCCCAAGGGTGAAAGCCCCGAGTATCAGTATTCCTGGTTCAGGCAGAACTGGTTTGAGCATTCTGCTGCTGAGCACCGTGCGATTCGCGACAATGTTGGCATGTTAGATCAGACATCGTTTGCTAAATTTCTGGTCCAGGGCAAGGATGCGGCAAAGTTACTGGGTCAACTTTGTGCCAATGACCTGGACGTTGATATTGGTCGCCTTGTTTATACCCAATGGCTCAATGACCATGGTGGTATCGAATCAGATCTGACGGCAGGCCGAATTGCCGAAGATCAGTTTATGGTCATTACTTCTGCGACTTCTCAAACCCGTGATTTTCATTGGATTCGTCGCCACATTGATGGGCAAGCAGTAACCTTGAGCGATGTGACATCCGCATCCGCCGTACTCGGCGTGATGGGTCCCAATTCACGCAGCCTAATTAATAAGGTAAGTACCGCGGATTTAGGCAATGACGCTTTCCCATTTGGTCATTTTCAGGAAATCGAAATCGGCTACGCGATGGTACGTGCCATGCGTGTAACCTATGTGGGAGAACTTGGGTGGGAGCTGCATATCCCTACGGAGTTTGCATTGCACGTGTACGACACCCTGATGGAGGCCGGAAAGGAAGATGGGCTCAAACTGGTGGGCATGCATGCGATGAATTCCCTGCGAATCGAAAAAGCCTATCGTCACTGGGGTCACGACATTACTGATGAAGATACACCACTTGAGGCTGGATTGGGTTTCGCTGTGGCCTTCGACAAGGCGGGTGGATTTATTGGTCGTGATGCTTTGCTACGGCAACGCGAGGCTGGTGTCAAAAAAAGACTGGTACAGTTCCTGCTCAATAATCCAGAGCCCCTGCTCTATCACAATGAACCCATCTGGAGAGACAATCAGATTGTTGGCTACATTGCTTCAGGGATGTATGGGCATACGCTGGGTGCAGCTGTTGGCCTTGGCTACGTGAATCACGAAGATGGGGTTAATGCAGGTTTTGTTAAATCAGGCCAGTACGAAATCGAAGTTGCCGGGGTTCGTGTCCCTGCTACTGCTTCACTTCGCCCCATGTATGACCCGAGCAACAGTCGGATCCGGGCTTAGCTACCAGACAAGGCTGCGGTTCATGTTGGGGGCGCGTTCAATTCTTGCATCCTTTCTTCTTCCCATTCTGCCAAATTCAATTCAATTGCCCAGAATCCGACAATCCACAACATGGCATCCCAGGCATAGATTGGATAGCCGGTCGCGGCCCAGATTCCAGCATTAACAAACAGCAGACCGTAGAAAATTGTCTTGATGCTACGAACCCATGAAAGAGTACGGGAGCCAAATTTGTCCGCACTCTGCAAAGCGACCTCCAGTTCTATCAAGAGGGCGACAAGGATCCAGACGAAGGCGTTAGAAATATCGACCCAGCCCATATTCTGCACATGTGGCAGCGCGCTCTTTCCGATCAGGGAGACGTTCTCGCCGATCTGGAAAAACTCATTGTCAGGACTCAGACTGTCGCAGTTGCTTGGCGTGATATCTTCAAAGTCTACGATATTCATTTGCAGGTAGCGCCCATCGGCTGCCACATCGCAAAGGCTAGTGACCTCAGGTATCGGTGTAATGTCAAAATTCTCGAGTGCACCGGCCGTAAATCCATAGGCGGCGTAGCAAATCAATACATAACAGACACCACGAAAAAGCTGGACTATTGTGCCTGACCAGCCCTCAAGCGTCTCATCCGACAGTATGTAGGTTTCGAGCTCCAGGAGAATGACCAGTCCTACCCATGCAGCCATATCAATCGTGTCTGCAAAGGTCTCAAGGATTGAATCGAGGGGAGCGTCGCTGGAAAGTGAAGCCTGATACATCTGCGAGTCGTCGAAGACATAGACGCCAAAGTTAACAAGTAGGGCCGAATATACAGACCACTTAACAAATTGAGCGACCCTAGGGCGTCGCAGGAGCGGCAAAAGCAGGGTTTCCAGTGAATATGGATGATGGGTTGTAATCGGTTTATTTGGTACGGACATAAACTGGTTTTTATGAATAGTACGGGCTGAAAAGGATCAAGATGAATAGATCACCTTTTCATTGAAGGGTCAATATTGGCGTGAAGGGGAGGAATAACTAGAGGTCACAATAAGTCACAGTTATTTGTCGATTGTCAGTTTGCCCCTCTGATTCTGGGGGCTAAGGGTCCGGCTTACTCCGCCATTTCTAACAATTCTACCCAGTTCCCATCGGGATCTTCGATCACAGTAAAGGTCACGCCCTCCCTGATCTCTTGCGGTTCCATGGCAATATTGTATCCAGCGTCACGACATTCCTGCACCGATTCCTGCAGGTTGTCGACGGTGATAGTCCAGTATCGATAGCCAGCAGCACCGGCAATGCCGCCTGGCACGGCTGGTTGTTCAGGTGGCTGCCCATTCACTACAAGTTTGACCACCGTTGTACCGCACAGAAGCCGAATCATTTGACCACCACCGGGTATTTCCATATCCCCGCCAGGCTTAAGCCCCAGTGTATCGCGATAGAAGCGAAGCATGGGTTCGGGGTTAGTTGTGATGATCCCGAGGTCGATAGAATCTTTTATAATGTTGATACTCATGATGACTCCCGTTGGAGTGTTTTTGGACCCGTGGTGCTGTGTCCCATTAGTGGTCAAAGCGTCGAGTTCTGATCCATTTACTTAAGTGACGGCTGGGAATATAACAGATATTCTTTGCTATCGGAGGTATGCGCTGGGTCTGCCAGCTCATAAACTGCCATCAGGATCACATGCCGGTAACCATCAACTCAAGGAGATCACTCATCAAACAAGTTAGCAAATTCGCGGTCGGCCTTATAGTTATCGCCTGTACCGCTTGTGGCGGTTCGCTGGACAGCCTTGAAGGCCCAAAGTCGGGCAAGGTCTCCGGGCTGGTGTGCAACGACCTGCAACTGTTGCTGGCTGCAGCAGAGCCTGCCGTACAGTACGCCCTTATCGAGCAGGGGAAATGCATCAAGATTCGAAGCTATGCAGCCAAACAGGTAGATATCGTCAGAACAGTGATGATGCCCGGTGATCAGAAGTACTCTCAGTTTGAGCTGAAAGAAGGGGCTGGTCAGCAGAAAATGTGGATCCCGACCGCGCGTATCAAACAAACGGGTAAGAGGAAAAAGTAGTCACAACGGAGTATAAGGTACTAGCCAAAGCGAATATTGATCTGTGTCAACGGGTAGAACATGGATTAAGGCTAACCTGTCACAATAGTAGTATAAGACCTCCCCATGAACCCGTCACGAAAGTCGAAAATACAGAATTTGCCCCGGATACTGTTCGCGCCGTTGCCGTTGCCGGTAATAGAGCCGATTCTCAGTAAAGTAGTGCGCACCATATCCCATAATCGACCTGAGCTAACCAACCGGCTGGGGGTTCACAAGTACAAGAGCTTTGTGATTGATCCAATCAATATGCCATTTGTTTTACTTCTCCAACCAAATCCGGATGATCCTTCTCTCAAGGCCTACCGACGAAACCGGCTTCCTCCCTTTGATGCTCGGATAGCGGGCACATTATTAACCTTGCTGGACATGGTTGACGGAAAGCTGGATGGTGATGCACTATTTTTCACCCGCGACCTGATTGTTGAGGGTGATACTGAAGCGGTGGTCTGTCTGCGCAATGCGCTGGATGATATTGAGGGCAGTATCGCCAATGACATTGCGGACATATTCAAGACCCCCGGTCGAGCTGCGCTCGCTGCGGTACGGCGTATCAAGGGGGAACAGCAGGGAAGCTATGAGCATGATCCAGCCTGAACTGGTATGTCCTGCGGGAACGCCCGCATCCTTGAGGACTGCTGTAGATGCCGGCGCGGATGCAGTCTACTGCGGTTTTCAAAATGCTACCAATGCTCGTAACTTTTCTGGATTGAACTTCACCACGACGGAAATGCGTGGTGGTGTGGATTACGCTCATGATAAGGGTGCCAAGGTTCTGCTTGCCATTAATACATTCCCACCTGGCGGTAAGACTGACCTGTGGAAGATTGCAGTAGATGATGGCGTTCGCTTTGGTGTAGATGCATTGATCGTTGCTGATATTGGTGTCGCCGAATACGCATCTCACAATCACCCTGATCAGCGTTTGCACCTGTCCGTGCAGGCCGGTGCATCCTCGGCAGAGGCGATCCAGTACTACTGCGATTCATTCAATATCAAGCGAGTAGTCCTTCCCCGCATCCTTACGGTCAAGGAAATCAAAGCCATCCATGACGAGATCCCCTGCGAGATTGAAGCTTTCATATTCGGCAATATTGGTATGATGGCGGAGGGCCGTTGCAGCCTTACAAATTATATTACCGGTGTTTCAACCAACATGGACGACATCTGTTCACCTGCCAGCCATGTCAAGTACGAAGAAGACAAGGCCCGGAATTTAACGACGAAACTGGGCGACTTTACAGTCGATTGTTTTAACTGTGGTGAGAATGCTGGTTACCCCACGGTCTGCAAGGGAAGGTATCTGGTAGACCATCGCGAGGAGCCCTACTATGCCTTCGAAGAACCGGTCAGCCTGAATTTGACCAGCCTCCTGCCAGATTTGATGCAGGCGGGTGTTACTGCTCTGAAAATTGAAGGGCGCCAGCGTTCACGGGCATATGTCAGGGCAGTTGTTTCCGCGTTTCGTAAGGCCGTAGATGGATACATGGCCGGGGAGAACCCCGAGCTTTCGGGTCTGCTCGCCTTGACTGAAGGCCATAGGGAAACCTCCGGTGCGTTCGGTGGCAAGAGATGGCGATGAGCTATTCATCAAAGCTCACCATTGGCCCGATACTGTTTCATTGGCCAGCCGAACAGAAGCGAGATTTCTATTTCCGAATTGCCGATGAGGTGCAGGTCGACACAGTCTATATTGGAGAAGTTATCTGTGGAAAGAGAGCTCCCTATTTCGAACAGCACTATGAAGAGGTAGCCGAGCGTCTGTCAGCTGCAGGCATCGATGTTGTCTATTCAACATTGTCAGAAGTGATGATCAGGAATGATCGTCAGATTGTCGCCAAGATGTGTGCTGATGAAAGCATCGAGATCGAAGCTAACGATGCGTCGGCGCTCCAGCATCTAGTCGGGAAAAAACATTCGATTGGTCCTTTCCTTAATGTGTACAACGAATGGACAATGTCGCATCTGGCGCACAATGGCGCAACTCATATTACTTTACCACCTGAGCTCCCAGGCGAAGCTATGGATACGCTTGGTGATAAATCAAAGGAGCTTGGTGTAACACTGGAGGTGCAGGTTTATGGTCGTATTCCATTAGCACTGTCTGCCCGGTGCTATCATGCCAGAGCCCACGACAGGGTTAAGGACAACTGCCAGTTCGTATGCGAGGAGGATCCAGACGGACTTAATCTGAGTACGCTGGCAGGTGAACCGTTCCTCACGGTCAATGGCCATTCAGACCTTATCCCATACCTGCCTGAACCTTATGCATGAGTTGGAGGGAATGCAGGCTAAGGGCGTCAGTGCCTTTAGGTTATCGCCTCAAAGCCAGAACATGGTGGAGACAGCGCAGCTGTTTCGCAGGCTGCTGGGTCAGGAAATCGATGCGACAGAAGCCTCAGCCCTGCTGGCTGAAAGCGGCTTGGATGTCCCGTTTTCAAATGGTTTTTATCATCAGACAGATGGATTCAGGTGGGTGGAAAACAGGTAGACCAAGGGAGATATTCAAGCAGCGTTTTTTCACTGATCCTGGCATTTCATCGAGCGATACCTGCTCGTGCTCATGGGCTCCCGCTTCGATAGCCAAGCCTATTTGATGTCCCTATACTTGATATCAGATACAGTGGACAAAGCCCTTGAATGTTGATGAATATGTCTACTGGCCCTACTAACAGATTAATTAAGGTGAGATTCGATAATGGCAGACAACGACATTAAGTCCCTGACGGAAGACATGGAAGCGCCCGTATTCGATACAGTGGCTTTCAGTTCACCACCGGAACTCAGCAGTGCAACGGTAGCGGTAGTAACTTCGGCTTCTCTTCACCATCCTGATCAGGATGACTTTGCACCGCAAGATATAGGCTTTCGAGTGCTGGAAGGAAACCGTAGAGACTATCGGATGGGTCACTGGAGCCCCAATTTCGATACTATCGGTTTTGCAAGCGACATCAACACGGTTATTCCCCTGGACCGCCTGGACGAACTCACATCAGAGGGTAAGATCGGGAAGGTATCCGATGTCCATCTCTCCTATGCCGGTAACCAGTTTGATCTGAGTGCGGTGCAAATGGACAGTGGTCCTGCTGGTGCGAAACTACTCCGGGGCAAGGGCGTAGATGTTGTTCTCCTGACACCCGTGTGACCTTTGTGCACGCGCACCGTGAGTGCGCTGGCACATATCTTTGAAGCTGCCGGAATGTCGACAATAGTGCTCGGCTCCATCCGAAAGCAGATTGAAAGCACAGCGCCCCCAAGGGGGCTTATGTGCGACTTCCCCCTGGGGCGTCCCCTTGGAAGGCCAAATGACCCTGAGTTCCAGCATCGTGTTCTGGACCAGGCTTTTAAACTCTTGGCAGCAACAGAACCTGTTCTTGAGGAATTCCCCGAGGCAATCGTGGATGAGGGCAATGAGATGTTGGCCTGCCCACTGCCGCCCAGAAGTAATGCAGACCTGCACCCTGCACTGGATGAAATTCGTGGCTTGCGGCCTGCGTACGATCGCGCCCTGGAGCAGTATGGTAATCGTGCCGCAACAGGTCGAGTAATCTCGGCTGATGAAATTGAAGAAGCCATGGCTGCCTTCATCAGAGTTACCGACGGTGTTCCCTGGAAAGAAGCGGGGATACCCGGTATTCCCTCCAGGGTCTCGCAGGACATTCGTGGTTTTTATGAACTGGCGGCATTGGGATTGAGTGACCATGTGCCAGATGCCTGGTCTGGAACACGCTGGTTCTTTAATAGTACTGAAGGCGGCAGAATGATACTGGCGGCAAGGTCGGCCATGCGAGATGCCGGTGAGGTACAGCCTATCTGGTTCTATATGGCTCCGGGTGATCAGTAGCAGGGTTTAACAAAGGGAGTCATTAGCGTGGTCAGTCCGCTGCCCGGTCAGTCCGCTGCCCGGTCAGTCCGCGAATGCACTTCCACCTTCTTCAAGCGCGTTTAGCTTTGCTGCTATCTCTCCGGGTGAGCCGGTTGCTCTTGCCAGCAGATTATAGAATACAGGTATGACAAACAGGGTCATCAGGGTGGCCACCAATACACCGGAGAAGATTACGACGCCCAGTGTAATCCTGCTTTCTGAGCCTGCTCCGGATGCCAATATCAGGGGGATGGAACCCATTATGGTTGATAGTGCGGTCATCAAAACCGGACGCAGGCGTATTTCAGATGCCTTTAGCAAGGCTTCGAGAAAATCCAATCCCTGATCTCTCAATTGATTTGCAAATTCGACGATCAGGATTCCATTCTTGGTAGAAATACCAATCAGAATGATGATCCCAATCTCGCTATAGATATTCAGAGTGTCATTGGTGAGAAAAAGACCCAGGAGGGCGCCGAAAGTGGCGAGGGGAACGGTAGCCATAATAACCAGGGGATGAACAAAGCTCTCGAATTGGGCTGCAAGTACAAGAAACACGATGAGAAGCGTCAACAAAAAGCTAAACAGGAGCCCGCCCTCAGCTTCCCTAAGCTCCAGTGATTCGCCCTTATAGTCAATCTGAGCATTCTCTGGCAATTCTTCGCGAACGATACGCTCAAAGAATTCCAGCGCGTCTCCCAGCGAATATCCCGGTGCCAGATTTGCAGAAATAGTCACGGCACGCAGCCGATTGTAGCGATTTAGCCGTCCCGCATCGGCGCCACTCGTGATCTTTGTCAGGCCAGACAGTGGGATTAATTCTCTGGTTGTCTCGGATCTGACATAGATGTTGGACAGATCACTTGCCGTCGCCCGTTGATTCGCCTTCGCCTGTACTATGACATCATATTCCTCACCTTCATCCACGAAAGTGGTAATGCGCCTTTCGCTCATCATTGTCTGAAGGGTCCGACCTATATCAAGAACGGACACACCTACATCTGCTGCTCGTGTCTTGTCGACCTCTACCAGAAATTGTGGTTTTGTCTCTTTGTAGTCAGCCTGCACTCTGCTCAGTGACGGGTTTTCAGCCGCCCTGTCCAGCATGATATCGCGCCAGGCCGCCAGTTCTGCATAGGTGCTTCCGCCGAGAACAAATTGAACTGGTTGCCCACCGCCGTGACGTTGCAATCCGCTGCGCATGAATGGAAAGGTACGAATCCCGGGAATTTGCTGCCAGGTACTGGAGAGTTTGTTCATGACCTGTTTTGTCGACATTTTTCGCTCCTGCCAGGGCGCCATGATCACCAGCGTGACTGCACTGTTGACGGCTTCAGCAGAACCCCAACCGGGTAGAAAAACGAGATATTCCTCCACATCCCCGGATTCAACTAACGGATCGATCGTATCTTCAAGTTGTCGGAGTTGCCCCTGCATGAACTGAAAACTGGCGCCTTCCGGACCCTTGATAGAAGTAAAGAAAATGCCCTGATCTTCCTGCGGAGCAAATGCTGTTGGGGTAATTTTTAGCAGACCCCATGTCGCAGCAGAGACAGCGATGACGAGCCCTACGACCAGGTACGGGCGTGGCAGGGTATAAAGAAGGGCCTGGTGGTATGAGGCCTGGAGCCAATGGAAAAACATATCGACCTTGTTGGTTAGCCAGCTCTCATGAGCATGTGTAGTCAAAAGTTTTGAACACATCATTGTGGTAAGTGAAAGGGCCAGCAAGCTGGAAAAAACCACTGCAGTGCCAATGGTCACAGCCAGTTCGGCGAAGATGACGCCAAGGTTGCCGTCAAGAAAAGCGATAGGTACAAAGACCGCAATGAGAACCGCAGTGGTTGCAATTACAGCGAAAGCCACCTGACGAGAGCCGTGAAATGCAGCCAGTAGAGGAGGTTCTCCACCTTCGATTCGACGTTGAATATTCTCAAGCACAACAATTGAGTCATCGACCACCAGGCCTATAGCTAGCACCAGTCCGAGAAGTGTGATCAGGTTCACGGAGAATCCGAAAAAGGACAGGCCGATAAAGGAGGCGATTAGACAGATAGGTATTGTTACGGCAGGAATAAGCATTGCTCTCGCGGTGCCCAGGAACATATAGATCACCAGGCTGACCAATATCATAGTGACAGCAAGCGTCCTGTAAACTGAGTTTATGGCGTTCTCTATAAATACCGAATCGTCCGAACTGGAGAAGAGGCTCATGCCCTCTGGCAGACTAGTGTTGATTGCCAGTGCGCGTTGGTTGGTTGCTCTCAGCACTTCCAGTGTATTCGCGGTCGACTGTTTAACTATCCCCAGACCGACCGTCGGAATTGAGTTGCCTCGAAATTCATTCCGATAGGTGGATTGGCCCAGCTCCACTTTGGCTACTTCTCCAAGCCTGATCAGGTGCCCATCAATTCCACGCGCCAACGTAAGCCGCTCAAAATCTTCCGGTGATTCATAGGCTCGTTTGACCCTGACTGTAAACTCCCGCTGTTTGGAATCGATCCGTCCTGCGGGTAGTTCTATGTTCTGCTTGCGCAGGGCCGACTCGATATCGGCTACAGTAAGTCCCCTGGCAGCCAGTGCAATCCTGTCTATCCAGATACGCATGGAGTAGCGGCCTGCACCACTGACGAAAATATTAGCAACACCATCAATGACTACGAACTGATCTACCAGGTAGCGCTGCGCATAGTCAGTCAAGGCCATCCGGTCGAGATTTTCGCCCGTCAGGGAAAACCACTGGATGGGGCGGGCATCTGCATCGGCTTTTGCTATTCTGGGGGGGTCTGCATCTTCCGGCAGACGGTTAACCACACGTGCCACCCTGTCACGAATATCGTTGGCGGCCTGGTCAATGTCGCGGTCGATACTGAATTCGACTCGAACTCTTGAGGAGCCATCTCGGCTTGAAGAACTGATGGACTCCACACTTTCAATGCCACTGATTTGATCCTCGATCAGTTGTGTGACTTTGGTTTCCATTACCTGAGCTGAGGCACCGCTGTATGCGGTTGAGACAGATACAACAGGAGGGCTTGTCTCTGGGTATTCCCTTAAAGGCAGGTCTCTGAAGGAAAGGATTCCAAAAGCCAGGATCATCAGGCTGATAACGGTGGCGAATACCGGACGTTTCACCGAAATATCTGAAATTAGCATTGGCTGGATCTCCCCGGCCCTTTATGGCTTCTGTTATTAAGCTTCACTCGTTTCCCTGGTCGCGTCCATGGGGGAATTTCCCCGCCCCCTTTATTGCTACTTTGCTCCCTGGTCTGATCTTAATGGCGCCCTGTTCTATAACCAGTTGGCCCTGTTCCAGCCCATCTAGAATCTCGACGAAACCAGTTCGTCGTCGTCCTACCTGTACCTGAATACGTTGCGCTACTCCTTCTTGCACCACAAATACGAACTGCTTATCCCGGATAGGAATGACTGCTTCCTCTGGAACGACAAGCGCTGAAGTTCGGTCACGTACTAGTTTTACGGTAAGAAGCATGCCAGGTCTTAACAACCTTGCATCGTTATTAAGGTGGGCTCTTATTGCGACTGAGCGTGTAACCGGGTCTACCCGTGAGTTTATGGTTTGAACAACGCCGGAAAATGTTTCTTCAGGGTAGGCTGCACTCACCGAAATCACTTCCTGACCTTCGCTGAGTACAGACAAATAGGTCTCTGGAACTGAAAAATCGAGTTTGATGATCCGGATGTCATCCAGAGTGGTAACGATGGTATTAGGTGTCAGTAGCGTACCAGGGCTCACGGACCTAAAACCCAACACCCCGGTGAAGGGAGCGCGTATTAGTCTGTCATCCAGTCGCGCGATGATGGCTTCGAGCCTGGCCTCAGAAGTCTGCATACGCGCCTTCTCCACATCCAGCTGTGTCTCTGAAGCCAATTTCTGTTCTATGAGATTCTGCACGCGATTGAATTGACGTGTGGACTCGTCGACCGTTGCCTGTGCTTCCGCCAATTGTGCGGTCTCCTCTGAATTGGTCAGCTCAACAAGTATCTCGCCTGATTCAATGTACATGCCATCTTCAAAATTTACTTTGCGAACCGTGTCTGTGACCTTGGAAGTAAGGGTCACAGACTCATTTGCCTTTGCAGTTCCAATGGATTCAACTTCATCCACTATGATGCGCATCTCTGCTGCCCGGGCGACTACAATTGTGACATCGTCACCTCGCATGCTTTGGGATTGCTCGCTTTGGCGGTCAAGGTAGGTATGTGCTGAATAACCTGCAAGGACCGTGGTCAAGGTTATGAATGCGACCAGTAATGGGTGATGTTTGATAAATTGCAATTCCACTTCCTTACCAAAAATGTCTTGTCACGGTGGGTTCTCCGTTATCGAATAACCTGCTTCAGCAGGTGTATAGAGCTCGTAAAAAAATATTTCGTTAACAAACTACCTCCTCAACTGAGGAAGATGAGGGTATAACCGTACCACAGAGCCAATTCTACACTTCTTATCCACCAACCGGCAGGTGGTAGAATTAGCCGAAACTGGTGCCAGGTAGGAACCAACCTGGTTGAAAGTTACATTCATAATCCTGCTAGAATAATTTTTCTTAAATCTGATGATCAGTGAGCCGCTGGAACCTGGGCACGACGAGGACAAACGAATGTCTGAGCAAGAAACAGCCGTTTTTGACCCCTACTATGTGTACTACAAGATGAGGCAGGACCATCCGGTCGTGAGGGAAGGCGATGGTGCCTGGCAGGTTGCACGCTATGATGATGTCCGCGATGTACTGCGTGATTCAGAAACCTATTCTTCACAAGTAATGGACCCATCCAGAGAAAATGCACGAGCACCCAGCATGCTCTTCAGTGATGCGCCTGTTCACAATCGACTCAGGAAACTTGTTGGCAGAACCTTTTCACCGAAACAGATTGCTGCTCAGCGAAATCTGATTACTGGGCGCTGTGAGGAACTGATGCAGGTGATGGCGCAGGAGGATTGCACAGATCTGATCACCTCACTTGCAGCACCTTTACCCGTTACCGTTATCGCTCACATGCTGGGCGTCACCGATGGTGACATGCTGGAGTTCAAACGCTGGTCGGATCTGATTTTCGGCAATATTGCCGAGATCCTGTTTGGTGACCCCAGTGATGAGGTCAAGCAAGCTGGTGCTGATATGGATGCCTATTTTATCGAGCGCATAGAAGAGCTAAGAAAACGGCCTGAGCGAAATCTGCTGGGCGACCTGGTTGAGGAGGAAACAGAAGACGGGAAGCTCTCCGACGAGGAGTTGCTGAGTTTTTGCCGGCTTCTGTTGATCGCCGGAAACGAGACGACTACGGGGTTAATACTGGCATCTGTGCGGGTATTCCACGAGCTACCAGAAACTTTTATACAGCTAAAAGACAATCCTGTGCTGATTCCGGGCTTCGTTGAAGAGACGCTCAGGTTCTATTCTCCCTTCTCGCAAACAATAAGGCGCACAACAAGGGATGTGGAATTGGCGGGGGTGGAAATTTCCGCTGGGGATCTTGTTACGCCATTGATAGCGTCCGCTAATCGAGATGAAAAAGCGTTTGATCGTGCGGGTGAGTTTATTATTGACAGGAAACCAAACCCGCATCTGGCTTTTGGGTCAGGTGTCCACAACTGCCTCGGCGCTACACTGGCCCGTCTGGAAGGCGAAATTGCTGTTTCAGCCATGACTCAACGGTTGGGTGGAATTTCACTGGTTGAGCATGACCCAGTCAGCCTTGCGCAATTTGGTGGTCCCGATAAGCTGATGGTGAATATACAGCCGCTCCATTAGTTAATTGGCTACTCCATCGAGAGAATGAAACCATCAGCAGGGGAAGCCTTGCCAGCTAACACTTTCAGGAAGGTGTCAGTAATCGCTTCCGGACCTTCCCCGTGCACTACCTTCAACCATTCGTCACTGAAGACCTGGAAGTTGCGCAAGCTGCTTCCTACCCGTCTTTCTACTTCACCAGCTCCCCATTCCTCGTTACGTTTCTGTACCTGACCAGGAGCAAAGAAGAATTCCGGGGTGGCTCCTGGCAGATCAGTCGTATCGCCATCCATCTCATCAAAGTGTGTTGCACCCACTTTGCAGGAAAACTTCATCCTGTCGCCGAAGTGTTCATGCAGTGATCTTACAACGCTGGTGTTGCCTGCCATATCAACCATCACCACCGGCTGAGATGCATCCAGTGAATCGAGTTCATCGTAGCTGATGATCGCATCGTAACAGCCAAGGCTTTCACAAAATGCACGATTGCCCTCAGAAGTTATGCCTATAGATTTCATGTTGCCCCTTTCCCTGGTCAGATAGCCGAGCGCTATACTGGTTTTGGATGACGCACTGGTGATGAGGTAGGTCTCAGCGCCAAAGGTATCGTTCTCAAACATGAAGTCTTCTACAAGCCACGATGTTAAATAGAGCCCCCTCAAGAGGAGGTCCTGGTCCTCGCGTGCCGGCTCATGCCCGGAGTTGTTGTTGACCCGGGTAAACCCTGAATACAGTGGAGAATAGGCTGCTCGGTGTTCGCTCACATCATTGAAGCCGCCCTTTCTGACATTGCCAGCTTTCACCAGCAGGTAATTTCCCATGGGGTAGAAACCCCACAGCAGTTCACCAACATTGATCTCCGCGTGGTTCGAAATAACCACCTCTCCGTAACCCATTGCAGGCACCCGGCCATAACCATCTTCAGCCGGGAAGAAGCCCCAGTAGCCAAGAAAGTCTCCGGCTGCACAGTAAGAGATGTTGTTGGCCGTCAGGGCAAACTTTTTAACCCTGATCAGTACCTGATCATCAAGCATGTCTGCGGAGAAGGTCTCTTCAACCAACCGTGTATCACTCCAGTTGTCTCTTCTAACCTCAACAGTTTTGAACTGCACTTCATCGGCCATTATTTCTCTCCCGCATAAATCCAATTAAAAACGAATATTCAGCTCATGTTAGCTCTGCTTGCGAGGACGGTTGAGGCCTAAGCCGAGCTGTAACTACAAGGCACTCTCTGTTGGTTTGAAACCAGGGCACTAGCTATTAGGTATTCAGGGGTCGTTTGTACTATTCACAATTCCTCAAGGTTATTGTTGCCTGATCGCCGCAGGAAACTGGGTCCATTGCCAACTGTGTCTGCCTTCCTCAACGTCAGGAATCACGTAGCCTTGTTCGACAAGGTGATTAACGGTCTGGCAGATGACCTTATTGTCTATTACTACATTGGCCTTTTTGGCGGCGACTGCAAGGGTACTTGTCAGGCCTTCTGTAACTGACTGCCCATCTGTGGTGGGAAGATTCTGCGCTGCCAGTTCGATCACGTCTTCAGACAAAACTTCAAATATGAACTCGAGCCGCTGTCTACTCTCGAATTTCAATATCTCCATCTCATTCGCAGTACCATTCCGATAGTTTGTCTCTGTCTTATTCCAATGGTCCTGGCAGCCTACTTCATACTCTGCAACAAATTCCTCCATCTGCTGCTGGTTCAGTTTCGATGTGCTGACGATCGCCCGGTTGGCATCGTATTCATCCCAATCAGTACTCTGGATGGTGAGATCGAACTTCTCGATTTCATCGCGTATTGGTGTGCCGGGTAAAGGAGCGAGGAAGTGATAGCCAAACTCAGTGCCGAGTTCTTCGGCGAAATCACGGGTTTCCTGTAGTGTTTCTTTTGTTTCGCCTGGAAGACCCACGATAAAGGACGAAAATACGTTCATACCGACTTCCTTACATATCTTTGCCGCCTTCCTGGCCTGGTCAAGTTTCATATGTTTTTCGACACGTTCCAGCATCTCCTCATTGCCAGATTCCAGGCCAAAACTGATCGTGTCGCAGCCTACTTCCATCATCATTTCGAGCAACTCGTGAGAAACAGAGTTCACGCGGGCGAAGGCGGCCCACTCAAATTTTATATTCCGTCGCTTGATCTCT
>PBRP01000120.1 GCA_002726655.1 Gammaproteobacteria bacterium | reverse complement strand
CTGTGCAAAGAGTTCCCCGGATGTATCGAACAGGGCGCAGGAAAAATCAAGGCGATCCTTTATATTTGGGGAAAATGCAGCCTGACGCAAGACAACCCCCATCTCCTGGCAGATTGATTCAACCCGGCTGATAAAGATAGTGAGTTCAATCGGGGACATAAACAACGTCCAAAAAATGCACAATTAAATCGACTTCCGAGTTTAACCAAACTGGTTTATTATCGCTCCCTTTTCTCGGTGGAAAGACGCATGAAAAACCCATTGATGCAGACTTACGGTCGCCAGGACATTGCCTTCGTAAAGGGTGAGGGTGCATGGCTAATTGATGAGCAGGGAAACCGGTACCTGGATGCAGTGTCTGGTTTAGGTGTCGTCGCGCTTGGACATGCAAACCCCGAGGTCGCCAAAACCCTGACTGATCAGGGTGCGGAGCTGTTGCATACGTCCAATCTATACCGAATTCCTGCACAGGAACAACTGGCGGCAGCGCTGGCTGATCTTTCAGGCATGGATAACATGTTTTTTGGCAACTCGGGTGCTGAAGCAAATGAATGCGCCATCAAGGTCGCGCGCCTGTATGGCAAGCATCGCGGAATAGAGCATCCGACCATTATCGTTACGGATGCCTCGTTCCACGGGCGAACCCTCGCAACCCTGACCGCCACGGGCAGTCGAAAAGTACATGCCGGATTTGAACCACTGGTCAATGGATTTGTGCGCGTTCCATTCAACGACACTGAGGCGGTTAAGCAAATCGCGGCAAACAGCAACAATATTGTTGCGGTGATGGTGGAACCGATTCAGGGAGAAGCCGGAATACGAGTGCCCGATGACAACTACCTCAAGGGGCTGCGTGAAGTCTGCGATAAAAACGAATGGTTGCTGATTCTCGATGAAGTACAGACGGGGAATGCCCGAACGGGAACCTATTTCTGTTACCAGCAGTCAGGAATTTTACCCGACCTGGTTACCACAGCAAAGGGGCTGGGCAATGGACTTCCGATTGGTGTTTGCCTGGCACGAGGGGAAGCAGCCGAGGTATTCAAACCGGGGAATCATGGCTCCACTTTCGGTGGCAATCCACTGTCCTGTTCAGTGGGTCTTACTGTGATTGACCAGATAAAGAGCAACAACCTGGCAGATCGCGCCAGAGAATTGGGTAATCGTATGCAGGAAAACTTCAGGAACCGCCTTGGAGGGCGGAATAACGTGCTAGATATTCGTGGCAAGGGGCTTATGCTGGGCATCGAACTGGATAAGAACTGTACAGAACTGGTTGGCAAGGCACGCGAGCGTGGCCTTCTTATTAATGTTACTTCTGAGAAAGTCATCAGACTCCTGCCGCCCCTTGTAATTTCTGACGAAGAAGCAGATCAGATATGCGACACTATTTGCTCGTTAGTTGAAGAGCTCTGATATCAAAATTGGCTAGAGGTATCGCGCTGTATCAATTTCTTCGGTCTGGAATGCTTGTAAGTACTGGTCAGCATATTCCTGTTACGCACCCGATATGCCTCCCATTTAGCCGCTGGAATACAGACATGGAATGAGGAGAACAGAGTGCCAAGCTACCAGTCGTGGATTTCACCATTCCATTTCCAGAAACTGCCATTGTTAGTGGCATCAAGCCCCGCAATCACGGTGACAATACCTTCCGCACTTTCAGTTGCAGATATGTCTGCACCTGGCCCACCCATATCGGTCTTGACCCAACCTGGGTGAATAACGCAGACACAAACGCCTTCCTTGCCCAGTTCTATGGCCGCCATTCTCATGAATTTGTTGAGGGCAGCTTTTGAGGTGCAATAGGCATAGCCGACCGTCATATCCAGGGACAGCGCACCCATCTGGCTGGTAATGTTCACAACTTTGGAATTTTCTGCTGACTTCAGGTTCCCAAGCAACGCCTGCATGACACGCACCGGCGTCATTGTGTTGACATTGAAAGCCTCCAGCCAGCCCTCGAAATCCATGGTAGAAACGGTCTGCTGATCAAAAGCCGGTCCTGCCGTACCGGCATTATTAATGAGAATATCAATAGGCTTATCGCCAAGATGTGCGACCAGCTCGGCAACTGAATCGCCATCTCCAACATGGACCTGCTGCACGTCTATATCATTGCTCTGAGCTAATTGACTTAGCGCTTCTGCTTCACTCGGAATGCGGCAACATGCAACTACATTGTTCCCCTGCTCTGCATATAGTCTGACCAACTCCAGGCCGATACCTTTATTTGCACCCGTAACCAGTACTGTTGCCATGTTTCCATTCTCCTATTTGATAAGCTCAGGCTAGTCATGATAGGTAAAGGGATCAAAGATATCGAGTGGGATCCTGTAAGTTGGCATTGGCAAACCCCGCCTTTCGAATCCGGCAACTATCGCATACCCCACAGGCTTTCCCATCCGTTCCAAGCTGATAGCAGGAGACCGTTTGCGAATAATCAACACCAAGAGATATGCCCCTTAGAATGATCTCCTCTTTCCTGAGTTTAATCAGGGGAGTCTGAATTGAGATTTTGTTTCCCTCAACACCTGCCTTTGTCGCGAGATTAGCCAATGATTCAAATGCTGCGACAAATTCAGGCCGGCAGTCCGGGTATCCTGAATAGTCCACCGCGTTCACACCAATGAAGATGTCATATGCACCAAGAACCTCCGCCCACCCGAGGGCATACGAGAGAAAAACGGTATTGCGGGCAGGAACATAGGTAAGGGGTATTTCATCCGTTGGGGCTGATTCATCACCTTCTCTGACAACGGGAACTTCCAGTGCTTTATCCGTCAGGGCAGACCCACCGAATGTTCCGATATCCAGCTTCGCCGTCCTATGTTCCACTGCACCCAGCTGGTCGGCCAGTTCCCTTGCATATTCGATTTCCGTTCTGTGTCGCTGCCCGTAATCAAAACTCAGACAGTAACAGCTGAAGCCCTCATTCACCGCTATAGCAAGCGTGGTAGCGGAATCGAGACCACCCGAGAGCAATACCACTGCACGGCGATCAGACACCTGCCTTGTCCCCCCACAAAATTCTATGCAATTGAACCTGAAACCTTACCGCGAGACCATCGGCGAGGATCCAGTCAGCAAGCTCGACCGCATCCAGTTGATCACAACTGGGAGAAAAAAGTACATCTGATACCCGAGCGCCAAGACCGTATGCTGTAACTTTTGATTTAGCCCACTCATAGTCCAGGCGATCACAGATTACGAACTTGACCTGGTCACCAGGCTTGAGGTGGTCAATATTCTCAGGCAAATTTCTCGATTCCTCCATAGAGCCTGGGGTTTTAATATCCAGTACTACCGATATACGCGCATCAACATCTCTCGTGTCTATTGCACCGCTGGTTTCCAGGGAAACCTCGTAACCCATGTCACACAATGAGGATAACAATTTCCAACAGGCAGTTTGCGCAAGTGGTTCCCCGCCAGTGACGGTGACATACTTCGCTGGAAATTCATCTACTGCACGCAACACTTCTTCGATTGTAAGCAACTCGCCACCGTTAAAGGCGTAGGAAGTATCACAATATTGGCAACGCAGGGGACAACCCGTCAGACGAACGAAGGTAGTGGGCATGCCACTGGTCCTGGATTCCCCCTGGAGGGAGTAGAATATTTCGGTGATCCGGAGGTCAGTATCCATGGTTCGATCAGCGAGACTGATCATCTACTCACATCTAACCTTGTCCCTCAAATAGGATTCGGCAAGTTTAGCCACTGACTTGCCTTGTTGCTGTTCAATTACCTCATTAAGGAGGTCAGTCGCGCGATCACAGTCGCCAATGAGATGGTAGACCTTACCAAGCTTGAACGCCGCATCCGGAACTTTTCGATGGTCTGGGAAAAAAGTAATTACCTGTGCCAACGCTTTCCGGGCGTTATCATAATCCGGCTCGGGCTTAGCCGCATAGACCTCTCCGAGCCAGTAGTAAGCATTAGGTGCGTAGCCCCCATCAGGGTATTGCGCTATGACTGCCTGCAGTTGAGTGATGGCAAGTTCATATTGCCGGTTTCTTATCAGTTCCAGCGCTGTTTCGTAAAGCGTTTTCTCGTCCTGCCCTGCTGTTCCACCAGTTGCCAGAACAGGACCTGCCCCGCTCCCGACGTTGGAGCCACCACCGCCAGTACCCCTTTCCTCGAGAAGATCCTGGAATCGCCCATCCAGCTCAAGATAACGATCCTCCTGAGTCGCTTGCATCCTTTCGATCTGGTGGTTCAACTCCTCCATCAGACCGCGCAATTCCATCACCTCGTTTTGCAGCAACTGCAACTGGTATTGGCCTTCTATTCCGCCTGCCGGAGACTCAGTGACTTCTTCAACCGGTGTCTGGAAAGGAACCGTTTCAGTAACTATCGCTGCACCTGCTGGGCTTTCTTCAGAAAGGGACTCAACCTGAATTGCGTCCTGGGCCGCCCACACAGGCAACGAGATAACAGTTATAAAAGATAGCAGGCACAAAAATGGTGTGTCACCTGTATGAAACAGGTGAGAGGCACCACTTGGTTTGGTTCTATGCCACGGGCGGAAATCAATCACGGAGTGCCCACAGTTCTTATCAACAATTAATTCTTATCGATAATCGTTCTTATCGATAAACGACTTCTACCCGCCTGTTCTGCGCCCACGAACTCTCACTGTGGCCAGAATTTACAGGCTTCTCTTCACCGTAACTGATAACTTCGACCTGGGACCGGGAAACTCCCTGAGCAACAAGGTATGCACGGATGGCGTTTGCACGGCGCTCACCGAGAGCAAGATTGTATTCTCGTGTTCCTCTCTCGTCAGCATGACCCTCAAGCCTGACTCTTAATCTACTGTTAGTTGAAAGTACCTGTGCGTGTTTGTTTAGCTCCGCATGACCTGCTCTTTTTACGATTGCCTGGTCAAAGTCAAAGTGGAAAATACCGGTCAAAGTTTCACTGGCGCCCAACTCATCCAGGGGAACCACGATTTTGCCTCGATCAACCATCGGCTTGACGGGTTCCGGCGTTGGTTTGGGTTTCTCCACAGGCTCCGCTGCCCCGGAAGGAGCTTGCGTACCCGGATCCATCCCAGGCCCATTGTCTGGCTCATTACTCGCACACCCAGCCAGTAAAATGGCTGTGAGGCCAACAACAAACAAGCCACGAATATTAGTTTTTCCCATGATTAGCTCCTATTGCTCAAAGCACCAAATATCTGCCTGTCATATGTAACATCTACACTCGTCAGGTCTAGATGCGGATTAAACCACAAATTAATCGGCAAATTCACGTATCCAGATCAATTTATGCCTGTTTTAGACGATCCCTCGGCCCTTTGTGGCACAGGATCCTCCAGAATCGGTTTAAAGACCCGCCTCTTCTTGGGGGACCAGGCCGGCTCGCGCACATCACCTTCACTGGAGGGCAAATTGAATTTTACGCCGCCATCGATGGAAACCGCCCCCAGAATACCCTTGTCACGCAACTGTGTCGCATAGATCAACATGCTGCCATTAGGGGCAACACTTGGGGATTCATCCAGACTGGTTTCGGTCAATACGGTTAACCTGCCATACTTCAGATCCAGGTAACTGATATGAAAGATACCATTCCTGCGATGCACCATGACTAGGCCACTCCCATCCGGCAGCAAACTTGCCTTGGCGTTGTAGTCACCTTCAAAGGTCAGGCGTTCAATCCGAAAGTCCTCTAGCCGCATCTGGTATATCTGCGGTTTACCGCCACGGTTGGACGTAAAGATGATTGCCTTGCCGTCTGCGGTCCAGGAGGGTTCCGTATCAATGCCATAGTGGTGCGTAATGCGTCGCAAACGCCGGGTCTGAAGGTCGAGGATATAGATCTCTGGATTACCATCTTTTGAAAGCACCAACGCCAGCTGTTCACCGTCAGGTGAGAAGGCGGGCGCGCTATTCAAGCCAGAGAAATCTGTTATCTGTTGTTTTCGCCCTGTCCCCAGTTCCTGTATATAGATTGCGGGGCGGCTATCCTTTTCAAAGGAAACATAGGCAACTTTCTCGCCATCCGGGGACCAGGTTGCGGACAGCAATGGTTCCTTGGACTCCATAATCGTATTGACCCTGTGACCATCCGCATCGGCTATGTTCAATCTAAACAATCGCTCATTGTCAGGCCCTGTAGCCGTGATGTACATTATCTGGGTGGAGAAGGCACCTTCGATACCAGTCAGTTTTTCAAATACAACATCGCTGACATAGTGGCTCATATCACGTATTTCATGCTCACCACCGACGATCGTGAGACTCGCTTCAACAGACTGTTTAAAAACATTAATCAGCTCAAATTGCAGTTTGATACCCTGCCCGGTCGACTCAAGGCTGCCAATGACAAGGTAATCGATATTCAGTAATCGCCAATCCCTGAAAAAGATTTCATCTACCCTATTTGGCAGGCTTAACATCTGCTCCACAGGCAAAGCATGAAAGCGGCCACTGAGCCTCAAATCTGAATTGACTATCTCGGCAATCTCCTGGTGTAATTTCCCTCTGCCATGCCATTCAAACGGCACTACTGCCACCCGAACTGCATTGTCTACCCCCTTGGTCACTTCTATGCGCAATTCGGATTTAGCAGAAAAGCCCCACACAGCTGACAGAATCAGGATGCATCGTAAAACTTGTTTCATTTTCTGGTCACACTTCCTAGATATAATATTTGACTAAAGACGCAGGTCTTCGGGCCTGAACAGTACCGTGAATTCCCTGAAGTTACGCTCAAATTGCCTGGATTTAGCCGGCACCTGGAACCTCTGAGTCTTGCGTACGGCGAGCAGTGCGGAGCGATCGAAGGCATCATTGCCACTGGTTTCTTCAACGACTACATTGACGATTTCACCCGTGGGCACAAGGTGAACGCGGAGCAACGCCTGCATGCCATTTCTAGCAGTGGGTGGCCTTGACCAGTTTTGAATAATGTCGCGTTGGATCTGTGATACATATGCGAGTGCCTTTTCATCATCCGTGACTGCTCGCCGATATTCCTGCTCTTCCAATATTGACAGGGTGAGGCTTTGTTCCATTCTTACCCTTTCATCCTCGGTAAACTCAACTTCCCGGTCCACGGCTTTGCTCAGTTCCATCGAAACAAGTTCATCTTCATGTTTTTTTTGCTCTTCAATCTGCTTTTCAAGGCTCTGTCGTTTGGCTTTCTCAATAGCCTCCTGATTCAACCTTGCCTTCTCGTCTGCCCTTTGCTTAGCGATGTGCCTTTTTTTCTTTTCAGCAGCCTTCTTTGCCTGCTTCCGTTTTTCCTTTGCCGTGTACGGGTTTTCCTGGACCACGGTCGCTTCTATGTAATAACGCTGGTCCGGTAAGGATTCAACAATATCTTTGTTATCCCAGTTCAACAGTAAAAGGCCAACAACGACGGCATGAAAGCAAAATGCCAGAATGGAAGAAAGAACATAGCTCAGACCGGTGCTCACTGCTTTGGTGGCTCGGTAATAAGACCAACAGTTTTCGCACCCGCATTTTGTAATACGTTCATCAGGTTGACGACGACACCATAGCTAAGGCTCTTGTCCCCTTCTACCAGAACCTTGATCTTCGGGTTTGCAACAATAATCTTGCTGGCGCGCTCTGCGAGCAGGGATAACTCTACAGCTTCCTCATCGTCACCAACGTTCATATAGTAGGTGCCATCTGCCTTGACGGAAACCACCAGCATAATTTCGTTTTCATTTACCTGAAGAGGGCCGCTGTTTGCTTCCGGTAAATCGACCTTTACCCCCTGTGTCATCAAGGGCGCCGTCACCATGAATATGACAAGCAGAACAAGCATCACGTCAATGTAGGGCACTACATTGATTTCCGACATGGGCCTGCGCCTCTTTGCTTTTGCCACGAGACTCTTCCTTGCTGTGCACAGCGCGATAGAGAATACTGCTGAACTCGTCGGTGAAGGCGTCAAAGCGATTGACTATTATCTCCACCTGCGCTGAATAGCGGTTGTAAGCGATCACCGCGGGAATCGCCGCGAACAGACCTATCGCCGTTGCCACCAGCGCTTCGGATATACCAGGCGCAACCACGGACAAACTGGCCTGATTGGCTGTGGCAAGACCTCGGAACGAGTTCATTATTCCCCACACTGTGCCAAACAAACCAATATAGGGACTGGTTGAACCTACCGTCGCTAGGAACGGCAAATGCGTCTCCAGCCGCTCCTCTTCCCGGGACACTGCCACACGCATGGCCCGCTGCACATTCTGCATCACCCTGTCAGCGCCAGTACCCTTGTGCTGCCTTGAACGCGTAAATTCCTTGAACCCTGAGATAAAGATGTTTTCAACGCCAACTGGTTCCTCTTCCCGCGCCTCCAGGTCCAGATATATCTGCCGCAGATCTTTGCCAGACCAGAACTCATTCTCAAACTCCATTGCTTCACGCTTTATCGTAGCCAGCATAAAGCCCCGTTGGAATATCATTATCCAGGAGGCTATGGAGGCAAATATCAGGATTGCCATCACCACCTGCACAACAACGCTGGCATTCACTACCAGGTCTATAATGGAAATGGGGTCATTCACAAGTTTTCTCCATCAGTTTTTCAAACCTCTTCATTAAACAGGTCCGGCGGGCCATTTTTCTCCGGCGGCTTCAATCCAAAGTGTTTATAGGCGTTATTTGTGGCAACCCGTCCACGGGGAGTCCGCATGACAAAACCCTGCTGGATCAGGAACGGCTCATATACATCCTCTATCGTATCGCGCTCCTCACCCACTGCAGCCGCAAGGCTGTCAACACCCACGGGACCACCATCGAACTTTTCGATCATCGCCATCAACAACCGTCTGTCCATGTGATCAAAACCATTGGCATCCACATTCAGCATATTCAACGCCTGATCAGCCACTTCACGGGTTATGCAGCCATCCGCTTTTACCTCAGCAAAATCCCTAACCCTGCGGAGTAGTCTGTTCGCTATTCGCGGTGTACCGCGAGAACGCACCGCAATCTCCCTGGCGCCAATCTGATCGCACTGCACACCCATCAACCCTGCTGATCGAATCAGGATCCCTGCCAGGTCTTCAGCCGAATAGAACTCCAAACGCTGCACAATCCCAAATCTGTCCCGCAACGGGGAGGTTATCAACCCGGTCCTGGTGGTCGCTCCAACGAGGGTAAATGGAGGCAGATCCAGCTTAATTGATCTAGCGGCAGGTCCCTCGCCAATAATAATGTCTACCTGGTTATCTTCCATCGCAGGGTAGAGCACTTCTTCAACGGCAGGCGTTAAACGGTGTATTTCGTCAATAAACAGCACGTCACCTTCTTCCAGACTTGTCAGTGCAGCCACCAGGTCGCCCTTCTTTTCGATTACAGGACCTGACGTGGATTTAATCTGTACTCTCATTTCATTGGCAATGATGATTGCCAGGGTCGTTTTACCGAGACCTGGGGGGCCAAATATCAAGGTGTGATCCAGGGGTTCCCTTCTACCTTTGGCCGCCTCGATAAAGATCGACATCTGTTCACTGACTTCTGGCTGACCACGGTATTCAGAAAATGTTTTAGGGCGGATCGTCCAATCCTGTGAAATTTCCACTTCATCAGTTTCAGCTGCCACCAGTCGGTCGGATTCAATCATCGCTTCTTATCTTTCTCACGCTTACGCGGCTAATACTTTCAATGCCTGTTTGATTAATATTTCAACCTCATCTCCCGGCGCTTCAATCTGGGCCAGGGCCCTAGCAGCCTCCTGAGGCCTGAAACCGAGTCCCACCAGGGCGGACTCGGCATCCGACACTACATCCTTAGTGACATTGCTCACGACAGGTAGTTCAGTCTCCCACTGGGCTAATTTGTTGCCTATCTCCACTACCAACCTTTCAGCCATCACCCTGCCAACTCCCGGGATGGCATTCAAAGTTTTTATGTCCTTATCCTGAACACAACGAATGAATGCTTCAATTTCAACACTTGAAAGAATTGCTATCGCGACCTTGGGACCTACCTTATTGATCTTTATAAGCAATCGAAAAAGCTCTCTCTCCTTCTGGCTAAAGAATCCGTACAGCAGCTGGGCATCCTGGCGTACAACCATGTGGGTGTGCAGGGTGACATCACCATTGATTTCATCCAGACGGTCATAGGTTGTATGGGGGATTTCTATTTCATAGGCAACTCCGGACACATCGATCAGTACAAGATCCATGGCTTTTTCAAGGATTCGCCCGGTAATCCTGCCAATCATTTTTTCACCTTTTTCAGACGACCCCGACTGAACCTGTCTACGGTCCCCTCACCGAGACGCTCTAAACCTTGCATGGTATTAATATGGCATACGGCAATCGCGAGCGCATCTGCCGCATCCGCCTGGGGCTTACCTGGTAATTTCAAAAGTGTCTGCACCATGTGTTGAACCTGCTCTTTACGTGCAGCGCCGCTTCCCACAACCGCTTGTTTAACCTTCCTCGCCTCATACTCATAAACAGGCAGCCCCCTATTAACCGCGGCAACGATGGCAACCCCTCGTGCCTGTCCAAGTTTCAAGGCCGATTCAGCGCTGCGGGCCATAAATATCTGCTCAATGGCCAGCTCCGTTGGGACGAACTCACTGATGATTTGTGTGACACCACTAAATATCTCTTCAAGCTTTTCGGGGAGGGTCGCTTTATCAGTGGTGCGAATGCAACCACTAGTAACATATTCCTGGAGCGCACCAGTAACGCTTACTATGCCGTACCCGGTGACCCTGGAACCCGGATCGATACCTAAAATCAAGGTCATATCGTGAGGGATCAATGGAGCAGGAGGAAGTTTAGCATACCGCTGAAATCAACGTTTCCCCGAAAAACTAAATATCCCTGGGGAAACTGGCATTTGTATAGACATTTGTCACATCATCAATGTCTTCAAGCTGGTCGAGCAGGCGCAATACTTTCTCCGCTGTATCCTGGTCCAGGTCACTATAATTCTGCGGCACCATCGACACCTCAGCGGCAGCAGGTTCTAAACCACCTTCCACCAGCGCTTCTTTCACCGAGAGAAAATCCTCGGGGCCTGTTATCACCTCGATTGCCCCCTCTTCATCCCTGTCTATGTCCTCGGCCCCCGCGTTGATGGCTATTTCCGCTATATCATCCTCATCAAAACCAGGCGCAAAATTTATTTGCCCCCGCTTATCAAAAAGGTATGCAACAGAGCCATCCGTACCCAGGTTTCCCCCGGAGCGGGTGAAGGCATGACGAACCTGACCAACCGTCCGGTTGCGATTATCGGTCATGGTCTGAACCAGTATCGCTACACCACCTGGCCCATAACCCTCATATGTAATGGCAATTAACTCGGCACCATCCTCACCACCAGCTCCCCGGGCAATGGCTCTCTCCATCGTATCCTTAGGCATCTGGGCGCTCTTGGCCTTGTCGACTATCGTGCGCAGGCCTGGATTGTCTTCCACATTACCGCCACCATCACGCGCTGCAACCGTCAACTCACGAATAATCTTCGTGAATATTTTCGCTCTTTTGGCATCCTGCCCCGCTTTACGGTGCTTGATATTACTCCATTTGCTGTGCCCGGCCACTTCCCCCCCTACACTGGCTTATTGACGCTAACACCCAGTTCGCGGAGCTGTTCCGCGTCGATCTCACTGGGGGCAGACGTAAGTAAACAGGTGGCAGTTTGTGTTTTAGGAAATGCAATAGTGTCCCTTATGGCAGTTGACCCGCTCAATAGCATGATTAAGCGGTCGAGGCCGAGAGCAATTCCCCCATGGGGTGGCGCACCATATTCCAGTGCATCCAGAAGAAAACCAAACTTCAGGCGTGCCTGACTGTCGGACATTTTCAGAATCCTGAATATTGCCTGCTGAAGTTTTGCCTGATGAATACGGATTGAACCTCCACCAACTTCATGTCCATTGATAACTATGTCATAGGCCCGGCTTAAAGCCCCGCCAGGGTCCGCTTCTATCTCCTCAATACTACCCAACGGATGGGTAAAGGGATGATGAGTTGCGGTCCAGCCACCGGTTGCATTCTCCTCGAACATGGGGAAATCCGTTACCCAGCATGCTGCCCATTCCTTTTCGTACAGATCGAGATCTTCAGCAAGCTTTGTGCGCAAAGCGCCAATGGAATCATTAACAATACGGGTCTTGTCAGCACCAAAAAATATAATATCTTTATCTTCTGCACCAACACGCTTAAGGATGTCCAAGACCACGTTATCTGGCAGGAACTTGAGAATCGGAGACTTAAGACCATCAACGCCTTTCGCTATATCATTCACCCTGATATAGGCAAGACCCCTGGCGCCATATATGCCGATGTAATTGGTATAGTCATCAATATTCTTGCGACTCAAACGGTCCCCATTTGCAAGTTTAAGTGCAACTACCCTTGAATTACTGTCGTTAGCCGGACCACTGAAAACCTTAAATTCGACATCCTTCATCAAGTCGGCTACGTCAACCAGGGGCAGGTCAAACCGCAAATCAGGCCGGTCACTGCCATAGCGAAGCATAGAATCCTGGTAATTGAGCACCGGCAATTCACCCAGCTCAACGTCAATAGTTTCAGCAAAAAGTTGTTTCAGCATGTCCTCTGCCAGAGACATAATTTCCTTTTCGTCCTGGAATGCAGTTTCAATGTCGATTTGTGTATGTTCCGGTTGCCTGTCAGCTCTTAAGTCTTCATCACGAAAACAACGGGCAATTTGGTAGTAACGATCAAAGCCAGAGATCATCAACAACTGCTTGAAAATCTGTGGTGATTGAGGCAGTGCAAAAAAGTGACCGGGGTGTGTCCTCGATGGAACAAGATAATCCCTCGCCCCCTCCGGGGTCGCCTTGGTCAGGATAGGTGTTTCAATGTCCACAAACTGACGTTCATCAAGAAAGCGGCGGATGAAACGCGTCACTGTTGAACGCAGACGCAGCTTCTCCTGCATCTCTGGTCTCCGAAGGTCCAGGTATCGATATTTTAGGCGTATGTCTTCACCTGCTTCCGAATATTCATCTAACTGGAAGGGTGGTGTCTCAGCACGATTGAGTATTGTTAACTCCTTCCCCAATACTTCAATTCGTCCAGTCACCATCTTTGGATTTATGGCAATTTCGTCCCTTGACCTTACTTTGCCTGAGATACCAAGCACAAACTCATTTCGCACCTGGTCTGCCAGTTCAAAACTGGCTTCCGTATCCGGATCAAATACAACCTGTACGATGCCATGGTGATCTCGCAAATCCAGAAAAATGACTCCACCGTGATCACGGCGCCGATGAACCCAGCCACAAAGGGAAACGTCTTCACCAATATGAGTATCCCTTAGTTGACCACAATGGTGGCTGCGCATTGTCATTACCCCTGATTAATGTATCTCGAACTTTTGATCTAGCTGGATGCTGTGGACGAACTGGAAGACGACCCACTTTTTGTAGAGGAACCGCTTCCGCTCTTTTTCGTGGTACTGGTGTCGCTGGTACCACTGTTGGAACTACTTGATGAACCGCTATCGGTACTTTTTGACGAGCCGCTGTCGGTTTTTCTCGACGAGCCGCTGTCGGTTTTTCTCGACGAGCCGCTGTCGG
>PBRP01000119.1 GCA_002726655.1 Gammaproteobacteria bacterium | reverse complement strand
CATGTTCTCACTGAGGAATATTGGACGGAAATTCGCAAAAGTATTGTAGCGAGCGCGCAGTGGAAGAATTGCGCCACGCTCTGGCTGCTCTTCAACTGGAATTTTTTTGGATTCTTCATAGCTGAGACCGACAGGCCCTTTCAGGATGGCATCAGCACTGTCACAGACTGTTTTGGTTTCATCCGGAAATGCCTTGCCATGTTCAAAATAGGCGGCGGCACCGAAAGGTGCATAGGTTAATTCAAACTCGGTGTCAGACCGGGTCGAGAGTGCAGAAAAGATACGAACCGCCTGTGCCATGATCTCTGGTCCAATAGCATCTCCTTCGAGAATGGCAATTTTGTAGGCATTCGTCATCTTACGCTCGCTCGGTCAAAAAAAGGGCTGGATTCTAGCATGTTGCGGACCAGAATGGTTCTCAATAGTGGAGAATTAATAGCGGAGAATCCCTTGCCGTTCAAGGGTCCACCTGTTCTCAACATCCCGCAATTCGGTCTCCAGATCAGCGTAACTCTGCGCTTCATCGTCCACCCAATTTCTCAGTCTGGGTCCCCCATTGATAACATCAATGGGAATTCTGCCTGACTCGTATTCGTACTCGTGATGTCGCCAGAGGTCATACTCAGGCACACAGTGCCTAAGGCTTTTAAGCAAGCCGGCGATCAGGCGAAACGGTTTGAAGGCACCATGATCATACCCGGCATAGTCAGTGTGAATCTGAATACCCTTGCACATGGATCCCTGATATTTGTGAAAGGTTGGTTCAAAGAAGCATGGGCGAAGGTAGGCACTGCCCAGCCATTCGGGAACAAATGCGCGCAGGTGAGACAGGACATCTTCCAGGGGGAAGTCCGGCGCACCGATAACCTCCAATGGTATTGAAGTTCCGCGCCCCTCGGATAAGGTAGTTCCTTCCAGTAACACTGTGCCCGAAAAGCACCGGCTCATATTCTGGCTTGCAGCATTTGGACTCGGGTTAATCCAGGGCCTGAGACCGCTTGGCCATCCAAGGCCGGGTCCCTCATCAGGCAGGTAATCCTGCATATCAATGATGCGAAGATTGGCCCTGGCCGTCATCTTTGCATTGAACCAGTCCGCCAGTTCGCCAACGGTTAAACCGTGACGTGTCGGCAATGTGTCACAACCAACAAAACTTTCCTCCCCTGCCTGAAGGAATAGCCCATCGACGGGTCGGCCAGCTGGATTTGGCCGGTCCAGAACCCACAGCTCAACTCCAGCTTTGCCACAGGCTTCAACAAAATACTTCAAGGTTGAGATGTAGGTATATATCCGACAGCCTATATCCTGAAGGTCATAGAGAATGACATCCAGGTCCTTAAGCATGTCAGGGGTGGGAAAGCGATGTTCACCATATAAACTGATGACAGGGATCTGATGAACCGGGTCCATATAGTCACTGGACTCGATCATATTGTCCTGTTTGTCCCCACGCATACCATGTTGTGGCCCAAATGCACGAATGACGCTACAGCCACTTTCGAGGAGCGCATCCAGGGTATGCTGATTGCCTGAAGTGACCGAGGCGGGGTGCGCTATCAATGCAACGTTTTTATGCTGGAGTTCAGCCAGTAGTCTTGAAGATCCCAGCAGCCGGTCTATTCCGAATTGAAAGCTCATAATGTGGCGAATATTCCTGATACAGTGTGAATGAGACTACAGGTCAACTCGATGTACAAGCAGATGATGCCTCCTGCCGTGGAAATCAGCCGCCTTTCCATGGGATAACGCATAGTATAGGAGTCCTGATTGGTACTTGATCACCGCTGCAATTCCAATCAGCAGCGATTCCCCTCGCAACCCTCCGGCAGCAATACGCGCGTCCAGTGATGCAGCTCTGGTGCTTTTTTTCGACCGGAGTTCTCGAAGGACAAGGCTGCTGCTCTCTTTCATATCTTTTCGCTCCTCCGAAAAGCTAAAGCAATTCCAGTTTCCCCCTGGTGAAATATTGAATTCAAGGTATCCAGTTTGTCCAGCCAGGCCGAGAAAAAATTCCAAACAGGTGCTCTCCCACAGGCCAGATTCTCTTGCAAGAGGATTTCTCTTCGCCGGCCAGCAGATTTCACCTAGGTGACCTTCGACTTTATAGCTGACATCAATCATGCCCTCATGCAGCGTAAATTCTCCACCGAGTGACTCGACCAAGTCATTGCTGCTAAAAGGTTCTAATTGGAACTGCATTTTTCTGCTCCGTTCTAGTACTACCTGCCCAGAAGCCAAATAAACTGTATGCTACAAATGCGCCGGATTATCTTCGGCAGCGGTAAGAGGTAAAGTAATGATCGAGTATGACTTTGACCTGTTTGTCATAGGTGTTGGCTCTGGAGGGGTCAGGGCTGCTCGTATGAGTGCCCAGTATGGTGCCCGGGTTGCAACTGCTGAAGACAAATACATGGGTGGAACCTGCGTTAATGTTGGATGCATACCAAAAAAGCTATTTGTTTACGCCTCCCATTTCCCCGAAGAATACCATCATGCACAAGGGTTTGGCTGGGGACCAGCAGAACCATCATTTGACTGGCAGGTACTACTCGACAACAAGAACCAGGAAATTAAAAGACTCAACGGCGTTTACCAGGGACTGCTTGACCAGGCAGGTGTAACGCACTATGACGGTAGAGCGCGGATAGTAGATGCGCACCATGTATCGATTAATGACCAGGTCGTATCCACCGGAAAAATACTGGTAGCTACCGGAAGCTGGCCATCCGTTCCTGAGTTTCCTGGTAGCGAGCACGTCATAACCTCAAATGAGGGCTTTTTCCTCAAGACCTTGCCCAAAAAATCCCTGGTCGTCGGAGGCGGTTATATAGCCGTTGAGTTTGCCGGTATCTTTCAGGGGCTGGGGGTGGAGAGCCATCTTTCATACCGAGGCCCGCTCTTTCTTCGGAAATTCGACCGGGATGTGAGAGAGGTGGTGAGAGACGAACTACATAAGAAAGGAGTACACCTGCATTTTGACAGCCATGTCGAAAGAATTGAAAAGCATGCCGATGACCTGTTTCTGGTTCATTTCGCCGACGGGTCACAAATGGAAACTAACCTTGTTTTGTATGCGACTGGCCGTCACCCGGCAGTCACAGATATAGGTCTCGAGAATGTCAATGTCGACCTCCGCAGCAATGGGGCCATTATCGTTGATGATGAATTCAGAACTTCCGAACCCAGCATATTTGCACTGGGAGACGTGACTGACAAAATCCAGCTGACGCCGGTCGCCATAGCTGAGGCGATGGCTTTTTCAGCAACCCATTTTAATAATGATCCTAAGGTGATGGATTATGACGACATCGCCACCGCCGTTTTCTGTCAACCGAATATCGGCACGGTTGGCATGACCGAAGACGAAGCCAGGGAGGCCTATGATGAGATCGAAATATATCGTTCTATTTTCCGGCCTCTGAAACACACTTTGAGTGGCAGCGATGAGCAATACCTCATGAAAATTATTGTCGACAAGGCCACTGACAGGCTTGTTGGTGCTCATATGGTGGGGTCCGAAGCGGGTGAAATTATCCAGGGCCTGGCTGTTGCCTTTAAAGCTGGTGTAACCAAGTCCATCCTGGACTCAACCATTGGTATTCACCCGACCACGGCAGAAGAATTTGTCACGATGCGGGAACCCGCCAGCTGAGCGTCTTATCTTTTTGTGCCTGATCGAGGCTTACATTCGGGTGAGGACCCGATGCAAACACAACGGAACTAGAAGGAGGTTAATTTTTTGAGCGACGTACTAACAAGCCTGACTAGGCTATTAAATCTGTTGGATTCCCTGCTTGGGTCTGCACAGTACTTTCCATTTTTGTTGCTTGGCACGGGCATTTTTTTCACCTTCTACCTGAAGTTTCCACAAATTCGGTTTTTCAAACATGCCTGGCGAATTGTGAGCGGCAGGTATGACAACCCAAATTCCAGGGGTGACGCAACCCATTTCCAGGCACTGGCAACTGCCATCTCGGGCACCGTAGGTACCGGGAATATTGGTGGTGTCGGGCTTGCATTATACCTCGGTGGTCCCGCCGCACTTTTTTGGATGTGGATGACCGCCTTCTTCGGTATGACGACCAAATTCGTAGAGGTGACTCTTTCCCACAAGTACCGGGCCGAAGATGAGGATGGGTTTATTGTTGGAGGCCCCATGTATGTAATGGAGCGTCGCCTCAACATGAAGTGGCTGGCAGTATTTTTTGCTGTAGCTACGGTCGTTAGCAGTTTCGGTACGGGCAGCCTGCCACAGAGTAATAGTATTGCATCAGGTATCAACTCAACCTTTGGCATCCCCGAGTGGATCACCGGCCTTGTATTGGCCATTATCCTTGGGCTTGTCATTGTCGGTGGCATCCGAAGGATCATCCAGGTTGCTGAAAAACTCGTACCAACGATGGCTGTCATTTATATTGTTGGTGCACTCGGGGTTATCTTCGCCAACATTGACCAGGTTGGCGCGTCGTTTGTCGCAGTAATCAGCGATGCCTTTACCGGCTCTGCCGCAGCAGAAGGATTTTTAGGTGCAAGTTTTGCCTATGCTTTCAACAGGGGAGTGAATCGAGGCCTGTTTTCCAACGAAGCCGGCCAGGGGAGCGCCCCCATCGCGCATGCTGCAGCTAAGGCCGATGAACCAATATCAGAAGGTATGGTGTCAATTCTTGAACCCTTCATTGACACCATCGTTATTTGTACCTTAACCGGGTTGGTCATACTGTCATCCGGCGTATGGACGGAGAAACATCATACGGTTTTCCAGGGTTTCGATATGGAATTCGTCCAGGGGCACTATTCCGAAACTGACCCGGCTGACAGAAATGCTCTTTTTACCCACCTCAGCTTCACGATGGAAGCAGATCCTGTGCAGTCTTTCGATGGCGGCATTGAGGTGATCAATGGAGTTGCAGTTGGTTCAGGTTTCACGGTTCTGCACAACCGCTCGCTGGCAGAAGAGGTACGCTACTACGAGGGTGACTCTCCTTTCACCGGAGAACTGGCTATAGAGGATGGCAAGCTCACTAATGATGTGACTGTCAAAGGCAAGTCTCTGGTTCACTCTGTTGAATTAACCACGATTGCATTTACGCGCGGTATTTTTGGCGACTATGGCAAGTACATTGTATCGATTGGTCTGGTGCTCTTTGCATTTTCCACCTCGGTAGCCTGGTCCTATTATGGTGACCGGGCCATGACCTACCTGTTCGGAGTAAAGTCAGTTCTACCATACCGTCTGCTCTATGTAATCGGCTTTTTTATTGCCGCTGTCGCGGATACGTCTCTTGTCTGGCTCCTGTCAGCCATCGCCATTGCATTTATGACGATTCCGAATTTATTTGCAAGCCTGATGCTGCACAAGGAAATGAAAGCTCTAATTGATGAATACTGGCACGACTTCAGGGAGGAGCACCCGGATGGATACTGAGGTTCAGTCCAGTAACTCCGGTTTCATGTTGCTGCAGTCTCGAAGAATTGACAACCTCAATCTGGAGGTACACGAATATAGCCACCTGGAAACAGGAGCATCCCACTACCACCTGGAAACGGATCATACTGAAAATGTGTTCATGGTCGCATTGCGCACAGTGCCCACTGATTCGACCGGAGTAGCTCACATACTGGAGCACACGGCATTGTGTGGCAGTGAACAATATCCCGTCCGCGACCCCTTTTTCCTGATGATCAGGCGCTCACTGAACACGTTCATGAATGCTTTCACCACGAGTGATTACACGGCGTATCCGTTCGCCAGTCAGAATAGGAAAGACTTCTTCAACCTGATGGATATC
Source organism: Gammaproteobacteria bacterium (assembly GCA_002726655.1). Taxonomy (GTDB): domain Bacteria; phylum Pseudomonadota; class Gammaproteobacteria; order Pseudomonadales; family Azotimanducaceae. The sequence goes on along the minus strand of PBRP01000119.1, from coordinate 5,890 downwards.
TATCTGGATGCTGTTTTTTTCTCCCGACTGGACCCACTGGATTTTGCTCAGGAAGGCCATCGCCTGGAGTTCGAAGATCCCGATGACGATACGACTCCACTGGTTTATCGCGGTGTTGTTTATAATGAGATGAAGGGAGACAGCAGTTCACCTATATCCGCGCTATATTCGGAACTGCAGAAACACCTGTTCCCAACCGTTACTTATCACTACAATAGTGGTGGTGAACCCCAGCATATTCCCGACCTTAAGTATGAGCAACTGCTGGATTTCTATCACTCCCACTACCATCCAGGTAATGCCATATTCATGACTTTTGGCGACAACCCTGTATCAGAAATACAGGCGTGCATAGACAAGTCACTGCAAAGAACCCGGACAAACGATAGCCAAAAGCAAAGTTTTCCAACAATCATGGTCGGCCCAGAAGCGAGACTGTCTTCACCCGTTCAGGCGAGTGCTGCCTACGCAATGGATCAGGAACCCACAGATGGTAAGACCCACATCGTTGTTGCCTGGTTGCTGGGGGAAAATACGGATCTCGAGATGCTGCTTAAATGCAATATCCTGTCCGATACACTGCTAGATACAAGTGCATCTCCGTTAAGAAAAGCGCTTGAGCAGTTTGAGCTCGCTGCTGCTTCGCCACTCAGCGGGCTGGAAGAAACCAATCACGAAATGAGTTTTATGTGTGGGGTTGAGGGCTGCGATCCTGAGCATGCGGATGAGGTTGAGAATATCATTTTGGGTGTGCTGGAGAAGGTTGCAGAGGAGGGTGTTGAAACCGAACGGTTGGAAGCCGTGCTGCATCAGTTGGAGCTGTCACAGCGAGAGGTGGGCGGCGATGGCATGCCCTATGGTCTACAACTCATTTTTTCATGTATGTCTGCAGCTATTCACAGGGGGCGCCCAATCGACCTGCTGGACCTTAATCCTGTAATTGAAAAACTGCGGCTTGAAATTCAGGACCCATCGTTCATTAAAACGCTGGTAAGTGATTTGCTACTGAACAACCGGCACCGTGTTCGACTGGTCATGCGACCTGACCTGGAATTAAGCGAGAAGCGTGACCGCGACGAGAAAAGCAGACTTAAAGACATTCTCGCAGGATTATCCGCCAGCCAGAAAAAGGAAATAGTGACTCAGGCAGCGGCACTTAATGCACGGCAACTGGAGGAGGAAGATATTGATGTGCTACCTAAGGTAGGACTCAGTGATATTCCTGATGCACTCAGTGCCCCGGTGGGTAAGTCTCATCACAGAGAGGAGATTACCAGTTTTGGTGCTGGCACCAATGGTCTGGTCTATCACCAGGTCATCACCGAAATCCCTGACCTGCCAGCCACTGAGATGAATCTGTTACACCTTTTTTCTCAACTCATCACAGAAGTTGGCTCTGGAAAGCGAGATTATCTGCAGACTCAGCTGCTGCAACACGCGATAACTGGAGGTGTGAGCGCCTATCCCAGTTTCCGCGCTGATCGCCATAGGCCTGATCTGTTCACGGCCTTTTTGACGGTAGGTAGCCGGACGCTAAATGCCAAGGCCACCCCCATGATCGAGTTGCTAAGAGAAACGATCAGTGAAGCGAGATTTGATGAGTCAAATCGAATTCGTGACCTGGTGAAACAGATGAGGGTTCGAAAGGAAGCAAATATCGCGGGGAATGGTCATACCTATGCGTTAACCGCAGCAGGGAGTTGCCTGAGGCCGGTTCCATGGATTACGCACCGTCTGACTGGCCTTCAGGCTGTTGAAAACCTGAAGCTGCTTGACGACTCGCTGGATGATGCAACTGCACTCAAGGAATTTTGCGACAACCTTGAAAGCCTGCGGGACAAGATCCATGCCGCCAGCCGACATTTTCTGATTGTGGGTGAAAACAGCGAAATCGGACGCCTGGTATCCGCAGTCGACTCTATCTGGCCACCGGACAGCGTTACCACCAAACCCCTGCAACCGGATTTTGTGCAGCAACCGGTAAATCAGGCTTTTCTGACAAGTACTGCGGTCAACTATTGTGGCAGTGTATTTGAGACTGTTGCCGAAGATCACGAGGACTCCCCCGCGCTCGCTGTGCTGGCAGCCGTGCTGCGAAATGGTTACCTGCACCAGGCCATTCGTGAGCAGGGCGGAGCATATGGCGGTGGGGCCATGCATGACTCAGGTAACGGGCTGTTCCGTTTCTACTCTTACAGGGACCCCAGGCTGATGGAATCGTTTGACGCCTTCACGCAGTCAGTCGCCTGGGTGTGTACGGAAAAAATCAGCTTTGCAATGGTTGAAGAAGCCATACTCGGTCTCGTCAGTATGATTGATGCGCCAGGTTCTCCCGCAGGAGAGGCGAGACAGGCTTACCATAACGGGCTCCATGGTCGCGGTCCTGAGCAGAGAAGAGCCCTGAGGTCAGGAATCGTTAAAGTGAGAGAGCAGGATATCAAGCGGGTTGCAGAAACGTATCTTCAAGGCGAGGGCTGCAGAGGAGTGGTGACCAGTGATGCCCGGCGACCTGAAATTGAGGGCGATTTTGTCATCACCAGCGTCTGAAATTGAACTGTTCTATTGGCCAACGCCCAATGGCTTCAAAATCACGATCATGCTGGAAGAGCTGGCTGTGCCCTACCGGATCACGCCAATCGATATCACCACCGGTGAGCAGTACTCAGATGAATTCACTAGCGTATCACCGAACAATAAGATTCCTGCTATCAAAGATCTCAGTCCTCGCCATGGAAACGATGAAGTAACACTGTTCGAGTCCGGTGCCATCCTTTTATACCTGGCAGAAAAGTACGGCAAGCTGCTGCCTGAGGATGCCACGTCCCGGTCACAGTGCCTGCAGTGGTTATTCTGGCAGGTTGGAGGTCTTGGTCCCATGGGCGGACAGGCACATCATTTTCGGCTCTATGCGGAAGAGGAAATAGACTACGCCATTGATCGGTATACGCTTGAGTGTCATCGCCTGTATGGCGTGATGGACAGACAATTGCAGGGGCAGGAATTTCTTGTTGGAGAGTACAGTATTGCAGATATCGCCTGCCTGCCCTGGATATACAGGCATGAGCGACAGGGACAGAAACCGGAAGACTTTCCCCACCTGCAGGGCTGGTACCAGAACCTGATGTCACGGAAAGCGGTAGCAGCTGGTCTCGCGGTAGCAGCCGAACTAAGGAATGATGCTGCCTTCACCAGTGAAAAGGGTCGTTCGGTGCTGTTTGGTAAAGAGTAGTGTTAACGGTGGCGTGGAACAGTGCCAAAAAAAAGGTCGTGATATTAGCCTGACTGGCGAAATCCAGTGGTAGAGTTTTTGACCTGATTCCACAGGTTTCCATTGGAATTGTTCTCTTGACAAACCATTACCGCTTCTACATCCTGTCCGCCTTGATCGGGTGAGCAATGGATCTCCTGTTCTGGGGAAAATTAGCACCACTAATTCAAAATGATAAGAGCAACAATTCCTATAGGTACCAGTATGAAAGAGCGTCAGATTAGGCTCGGCCTCGCCACATTGGCGTTGTGCACCGTGTCAATCATCAATTTCGGTGAGTTACAAGCACAATCCCTTGATGAAGTTCTGGGTGTAAGGGCGGTTACGACGGAAGCCGGTAGAAAGTCTCAGACAAAGATCGATGAGGTCACCGAAGATACTCGTAGCTTACTGAGCCAGTACAAGCAGGTCATGAAGGTTGTAGATGGCTTAAAGATCTATAATAAGCAGCAGCGAAGACTGATCAAAAATCAGAATCAGGAAATGACCGAGTTGGATTCGTCAATTGACAATGTCACTGTTATCGAACGGCAGATAGGTCCGCTTATCGAGCGTATGATCGATAATCTTGACAAATTCGTAAGTCTGGATGTTCCCTTCCTGATGGCGGAGCGCACTGAGAGGCTCGAGTTTCTGCATGAAACACTTGACCGTGCCGACGTGAGCGTGGCAGAAAAATTCAGTCAGGTGCTTCAGGCATACCAGGTGGAAAATACCTACGGATCTACCATTGAAGCCTATACAGATGTAATTGAACTGGATGGCAAATCCAGACAGGTAGACATGCTGAAATGGGGCAGGGTATCCCTGGTTTTCCAGACACCTGATGGAGAAACGACTGGTGCCTGGAATAATAATTCACGTCAATGGGATATTCTCGGTGATGAGTTCAGGCTGGGTGTTCGTGATGGCATAAGAATCGCGCGGAAAACCCAGACGGCAGATCTGGTTAAATTACCAGTTGCAGCAGCCGGAGAATAGATTATGAAAAAGATTACAATTTGTTTAATGGCAATGGTCCTTATCTCATCTCTTCCAGTTAGGGCGGCCGATGAGATTCCTGCGAAGACGCTGGCTGAATTGCTGCAATTGGTCAAAGACGGCAAAGTTGTTAACTCACAGCTTAACACTCGTCGTGAAAAGGAGTTCGTCGCCGATAAGGCGAAACAACAGCAGGCTTTAAGTAATGCAAACCGAGAGCAGCGCAGGGAAGAAGCAACGAGCGAAAGGCTGGAGGCCGAATTTGAGAAAAACGAACAGGATATAGCAGCAAAGCAGGAAATCCTGGCAAAACGCTTAGGTTCACTCAGGGAACTGTTTGGAGTTCTACAACAGGTGAGCGGAGATACCCAGGGTGTATTTGAAAGTTCAATTATCAGCGCCGAGTATCCCGGACGCGGGGAGTGGTTAGGAAATTTCGCGCAGTCCATGGGTAAGAGCTCGAAGCTGGCAACCATCGAGGAGATTGAGCGCCTTTGGTTTGAACTGCAGCGGGAAATGACCGAATCAGCGAAGGTCACCCGATTTAGTGCCAGCCTTATTAAGCTAGATGGAGAGGAAGTCGAACAGGAAGTCGTCAGGGTAGGGACATTTAACCTGATAAGTGGAGGCGAGTATGTCACTTACGACATAAATAAGAGCCTCATTAAGGAATTACCAAGGCAACCGGCAGGCAGATTTGTCGACTCTGCATCCGAGCTTGAAGGTTCAAACAGCGGTTTTACACCATTTGGACTTGACCCCACACGTGGACAGCTACTAGCAATGCAGGTCAACGTGCCAACGATTGAAGAGAGAGTTCGACAGGGTGGGACGCCAGGATATGTCATTATCACGCTGGGTATGGTTGCATTACTGTTATCCATTGAACGCCTGATTACACTTAATATCTTGGGTTCAAGGGTAAATTCACAGGCGAAAAATGTTGGATCTCCCAATGAAAGTAACCCCCTTGGGCGGGTTTTGTCTATCTATCATAAAAATACTGACATCGACTCAGAGACTTTGATGCTCAAACTCGATGAAGCCATTTTGAAGGAGCAACCGGCGATCAATGCCAGGATTTCGTTCATTAAGATCATTTCCATGGTGGCGCCACTGTTGGGCCTCCTGGGAACAGTTATTGGTATGATCGTGACATTCCAGGCTATCACACTGTTCGGAACAGGTGACCCCAAGACTATGGCAGGTGGTATTTCTCAGGCATTGGTTACAACAGTACTTGGTCTTACGGTGGCAATACCGACGGTACTGCTTCACGCCATTGTTCATACCAGGGCCACGTCAATTATGCACATTCTCAATGAGCAGAGCGCAGGGCTAATCGCAGAGCACGCAGAAAAAGCGGGCAAATAACCCATGGAAGGGATATTGATTGCGATCAGAACTTTTTTTGAGGCGGGAGGCGATGTCCTATTCCTCATTGCTGCTGCAACTTTTGTTATGTGGGCCCTGATATTCGAAAGATTGCTGTAGAGCATAATTTTAACTTTCCAAAGTATGTGATTTTATCTATATCTACTCGAAAGGAGATAGATCCTTATCTTGAATATTTACAATCAAAGAAGATTACTGTAACATCTCAGATTGAGGTCCCTGTTGATTCGCACTCAACTGTTTACT
>PBRP01000118.1 GCA_002726655.1 Gammaproteobacteria bacterium | reverse complement strand
GCGCATGCGATTTACCCAGCCCGCCGCCAGCACCAGTAATAACTACAACCTTGTCTTTGAATTCACTCATCACCTGCTCCATTTAGTGTTTGCTTATTAAGAATAACCACACTGACCGAGTATAAACCGAGCGGCCAGCTTTGATCTGATAAAACCAACAGTACCACACTGATAAAGCTCAGACGATATCAGGCAATCTGCATGACCAGCGCATACCCTCAGGAAATCGCTTTTCGAATACCCATTTGCTATATTCCAGACGGGTTCAGACAGAGGAAATACCCAGCGCATGCGCACCACTAACGAGACGTTCAGCAGTCTGATGATATTCTGCCTGTTCCTGCTGGTAACCACTACCACCGCCAAAGCTGAGGATGCTGGATATCCTGTTAGGATTTCCAGCGTGGAGAACAGGCAAGTCACTCGGTCAGTCAGTACCTATGGCGTACTTGCACCCAAGATTGAAGACCTCTCCTTTCGCATCGGCGGCAGGATCGCGAGCTTCGCAGCGACTGAAGGCCTGACCGTTGAAGAAGGCCAGGTCCTTGCTGAGCTGGAAAAACGGGATGCAAAGGATGCCCTGAACAAAACGCGGGTCGAATACGATCAGGCAACACGTCAGTTCGAGAGACTCCAAAAGCTCGCTGCTGATCGGCTGATACAAGCGGCCCAACTGGATAACGCGAAAGATACGCTGGAGAAGGCAAACATCGCGCTGCAACAGGCCGAACTTGAATTAGAACGAAGCACACTTCGGGCACCGGCAAAGGGTGTGATACTTCGCGAGTACCTGCAATCACGTACCACAATCGCTGCAGGTACACCCATCTACTCGTTCAGGGATATCTCCGGCTCCTGGATTACACAAGTCGAGCTTACCGACAGAAATGCATTCGCGTTTGGACCGGGAACAAAAGCAGTGGCTCGGTTCGCGCCTTATCCAGGTGAGGAATTCGAAGGCGAGCTTACAAAACAAGCCGGCGTTGCGGACGAAAATGATGGCCTGTACACGGTCGAGGTCACAATTGCGACCCATGGCCGAGAACTGCGACCCGGCATGGTGGTTGAGATTGACCTCACTCACCAGTCCGAACAGCCCTACACGATCGTCCCCCTGGATTCACTGGTTGATCTGCGTGGCAACAAAGGCGTGATCTACTTGCTTGATGAGGCAGGAGAAACTGTTGAGGAACGACATGTCCACATCATGACTCATACTGGCGACAGTGTGGCCCTGGTTGAAGCCATAAAGACGGGGCGCAGTATCGTGGTCCGCGGTCAACAGAATCTTCGTGACCATGCGCATGTAGATGTGCTGTAAATTCAACCGTGAGATGACATGCGCCAATTCATAGAATTTGTAGTCACAAATCGACTGTTCACTATCCTGTTCGTGTTCGTGGTAGTTCTGGCCGCATTAACCAACCTGCCAAACCTGCGCGTTTCCCAGCTGCCAACAATAGAGATGCCAACACTGCTTATCGACGCGACCCTGCCCGGCGCATCTGCCAGGGAGATCGAGCAAAGAGTCATCAACCCCATCGAAGAAAGGCTTGAGACAACCCGGAACCTGAACCGTTTTGAGGCAAATATTTCCAACAGCCATGCCATGATAATGATGGAGTACGACCACGGCGTGGATATTGATGACGAGTATGTGGACATCAATTCCAAGTTGAACAACCTGAAACCTGACCTGCCCGACGAGGCCGAGGTTTCCGTTGCCAAACAGAGTCCTATAGACGTGATCGTTACCTATGTCCTCGCTGTGGTTTCAAGCACCGCTACCCAGAGCGAGCTAGTTGCAACGGCAGAAGAACTGAAAACGAGGCTGCGCAAGGTCTCGGACCTGGCAGAGGTCACTGTTATGAAGCCGGAGCAGGAAATCAGAATTGAGCTTGACCTTGCACGACTTCACCGCTACGGCATTACCGTCACACAGGTCGGCCAGGCAATCCGGGGCAACAACCGATTCCTGCCGACGGGCACTTTCGAGCTCGGCGACAAGGCAATCTCGGTACTTGCATTTACCGGTGGCTATAAGTCCCTGGAAGCCCTGCGCAACACCATGCTAATGAACAACACTGGCAGCGCACTGGCTCTTCGTGATGTTGCGACGGTCCAACTGGCACTCGATAAGGAGGCTCTCAGAACGAGGGTTAATGGCGAGAGTGCCACTTTCATTACCATGAAATCATCTGCTGACGCGAACGTCTTTTCAGTTCGTGCCGATATCGACACAGTATTGGAGACCATGACGGCAAAACTGCCGGTCAATACACGAATCGAATGGCTATTTGACGTTGCTGATGGCGTCAGCTTCAAGCTCAAGCAACTAGTCACGAACATATTGCAGGGCATTGCTATCCTGACACTGGTCCTGCTGTTCTCCGTTGGCTGGCGTTCCGGCCTCGTTATCGCAATGATGCTGCCCATCTCGCTACTGCTCTCAGTGGTCGGATTATCTGTCACTGATTACGGCATCCAGGAAATCTCACTTGCAGGCTTCGTGATATCACTTGGCCTGATCGTTGACAATGGTATTGTTGTTGGCGAGAACGTTTACAAGAACGAAAAGTTTCGCAAGATGAACAGCATGGATGCGGCAATTGATGGTGCGTCCTCCGTCATGTCACCCCTCTTATCTGCCACGGTCACGACAGCCCTGGCCTTTGCTCCCCTGTTTCTGCTCACTTCACCTACCGGTCTTTTTTTACACAGTATGGTCGCTACCATCTGGCTGTGTCTGGCGGCTTCTCTTATCTCGGCCATTGTATTCTCGACCCTGCTGCTGTCACGAATAGGCACACACAAAACCGTCGGCCGGTTACCCAACCCCCCTAGCTTTCTGGGGCTGCTCACGCCGATACGAGATGGCGCCTATGTTCGTCTGCTGCGCCACCTGATCAAACATCCGTGGCAATTGCTTGTCGGCGTCCTGGTTCTGCTTGCAATTACTGGGTTCCTAGCTTCACGACTGAATGTCATCGTATTTCCTGACAGTGAAGATCCCTTTTTTACCGTAACCATCGAGGCACCCGATGACAGGAGCCGCGATTTCGTCGATGGCCTCGCCCGTGAAGTCCGCGAGCTGGTGGCAAAGGAAGAGCAGGTTAACAACTGTGGCACAGTGATCGGCGGCGGCTTCCCTTTCGTCAACACGGGAATCCAGAACGCCGGTACCGGACGCAGCAGTGCGACCTTATTCTGCACAGTGAATTTCAGGGACAGCACCAAGATCAATGCCCTCACCCAACGCATAAACAACGATCTCGCCAACCGGGTCGCGGATGCAAATATTCTCGCGACATCAATGGTACTGGGCGGGGAACCTGGTATTGCAGATGTTGAGATTCATCTATCCGGCCCCCGAATCGAATCCGTGCGAGAGGAAGCTAAAAAGTTCGATGAGTTTTTTCGTAAAGCTGAACTTCCCGGGATAATGCATGTCGACAACCCGGCAGCATCGCGCTGGTACGCGGTGGATATCCATTTCAAGGAACGGACCGCTAACGCAGTTGGTGTGAGCCGCTCCCAGGTCGATGAGATGTTGGTTCTCCTAACCTACGGTGCGGAAGTTGATCGATACAGGGATGAGGAAGGAAACGACTATCCCATCATGCTGCGTTCAAGCACGGCCCTTGAGGACCCATTTGCTATATTCGATCGTGTATTTGTTACCTCCACACGGGGCAAGCAAATCCCCCTCAGCCAGGTCGTAGAATACGGGTTCGCTGAGGACGAATATGATATTCGTCACGACATGTTCCAGCCGGACCTGAAAATTGGTATCACGGCAGATCCCTACTACCCGGTACCCAAACTCACCGGGGAGATTGCAGCGGTCGTCGATGAGTACGTCCTTCCAGAGGGCTATTCCATAGATATACGTGGTGAAGTGGCCAACACAGAGAAGGCTTTTTCCGGTGCTGGACGCAACCTGGGACTGGTTTCGCTTGTTGTGCTCGCCATTTTCATCCTGCAATTCAAGTCAGCACTTCAACCAATCATTATCCTGGTAGCCATTCCCCTTAGCTTTATTGGTGCCTTTTTGATGCTCTGGGTTGCCGGCCAGCCCATATCTTTTCTCGCATTCATTGGTCTTACCAGCCTTATGGGTATTGTCATCAACAATAGTATTCTGCTGGTCGATGAAGGAAACCAGCTGCGTGCCTTAACCGACGACGAAGACCTGACGGAGATTGCAATCCACGCCGGTGTTAACCGGTTCATGCCCATTTTTCTGACGTCAGTCACCAGCATTTTCGGACTCATGCCACTTGCGCTGGGCAACTCCATGTTCAAGGCGCTTGCCGTTGTAGTCATTGGCGGCCTAACCACTTCAACCTTCCTGACTTTGCTTTGCGTACCGGTACTCTATTCACTGCTGACCACCGGCGAAAAAACTGTATCCGTTACTGACAACTGGTCTGGTCGATCGACCCTGGGGGAGCCAGCAGATGAATCCAACGTAAATACGGTCTAAAGGTGCGTTCCTTCTTAAGCGTGCCGACGAAACCAGTCCCTGAGATGCCCGTTTCGACTTCTATGCCAAAGCTTTTGAGTTTTTCCCCAACGACTTTGCAGTTCTATGCTCGTCAAATGCGATTTCCGGGTGTGCATGGATGTCCCGTCGCCAGTTTGTCATTTCCTCTGGTACTGTTAGATCGCTTTGATGATCCTCATACTTCTTATTTTTCCTAGAATGTGTATACAAGTGTGACGGAGGATTCTGTATCAGTTTTTTCATTCCCCAGGGGTACTTCAGAGTTGTTTTTTATATTGACTGCCAGCTTCATCGCAAGATTACCAGCGACGTTAGCACTGAGCGATGATTCGGATCTTGAAATGGTTGACTCATTGCCGATCTCTGTACTTAGGGATTGTTCGAAGGTGGCATTTTCGCTGACCTGCCAGACATATTTCGCTGCCAGCCGAACAATTCCTTCGCCCTCACTGCCGCCAGTGACCAGTTCTGATTTTCGATAGCCCAGTCCAATATCACCAACCAGGGACATGGTCGACTTTTCCATGAGCAGGCGAGAATATCCGGCAGTGGCGTCCGCTTGATAGTCGAAACCGTTGAACTTGTCTTTTTCAAAGGCGGTTCGACCAAACATTGATCCCTTATTCAGCTTGAAGTCCGCCTGGTAGGATACGTATGTTTTTTGTGCGGTCTTGTTGTTGTCCTTGGCCGAATTGAGTGAATCGAGATGCACTGAGTGCTTGAATCGATCACCATCTTTCACCACCTCACCACGAAACTTCAAATTTTTCTCGTCTGTGTTGCCAGAAGTAAAAACTGCTCCCAGCTCCACTTCCGCACCCCACATACTATCCTCCGACCCAATAGCCATCATAGACAATCCGAGTAAAACCAGGAGCCCACTTATTTTTATCGTTTGATTTGCCATTTCATTGACCAACATCGAAGCTGAGTATAAGGATCATTAACGCCCTATTCTTAGAGATCCGCAAGTACAAATTGATGACTAGAAGCGCACATCCAAAAAAGGTGGGAGACTTTATTGAGGCGGCAGGATATATGGGTGTTGTCAAAAGTATAGAAATATTTAGTACGGTGCTGACAATGGGCGATAATTGCACCAATAAGACCCTTTTTCAACCAAACCCAACTTACATCGTGAATAGCCAAAGACCCTTTTCTGGATACTGAAAGAACTAACAGGGCGATTATTGCGCCGACAGCACTGGGCGATCGCAGAGAGTGTTCACGAATAATCTGGCGGCGGTTGAAAGCCGCCGATTTCCTGTGCCATCAAACGTGTGAAATCGATCGTCTTGTAGTCATTAAATTCCGCACCAACTGCCTGTAATCCAATTGGCAAGCCTTCCTTTGAAGGTCCAGTAGGAAAAACAGTGCTGGGTAAATGGGCAACCGTTATCGTACCTGCCCAGAAAATCTGCTGAAAATAAGGCTGTACTTCATTGTTGACCAGCAATGTTCTCTCTGTGACGTCCTGATGATCATGCGGAAATGCCGTAGTCGCCATTTGAGGGCAAATCATGATATCCCAGTCTTGAAAAAACGCTCGCCAGGCGTGTCGCAGGTGATAGCGCTGATTGTGTGATGCTAGCCATACGCCATGTTCCTGTATTGCCGCGCGGGTTGACAATGCCTCCATGCTGTCATCAGACGGATCCAGTTGCGCTGCAGCTTCCCTTTGAATCTCTTTCATTTCTTCTGGCATACCCTCAGCCATTACACCTTGCAACAAGCTGACATAAACCCCGAATGAATCGTTCATATCAAGTGCCGGACGAGCACTATCTGACACTACCGCCCCTGCTTTTGCCAGAACATCGGCAACCATCGCAACACGATCTGCTACTTCAGTTTCAACTGGTGCCATCTCATCCGATTGCCATATCGCTACTCGCAGATCTTTAAGCTCTGTCTTGTCGGGTTTTGGCAGATGGAGTTGCCAGCCAGCGGCATGATCCGGGTCAGCACCAGCGACAATATCCATAGACGCAGCAAGGTCCTCGGCGGAACGCGCCATGGGACCGACCACGGCGATATCGGGTGGCTTGAGGTCGCCGGGGAGACTGTGACCCTGAGGCGGCACAACACCCCAGGTTGGCTTGTGTCCGTAAATGCCACAAAAATGCGCTGGATTGCGAATCGAACCACCAATATCAGAACCTGCTTCCAGGCCTGTTAGACCGGCTGCTAATGCCGCGGCACTACCTCCACTCGAGCCGCCAGGCGTTCTTTCCAAATCCCATGGATTACCAGTTACACCATATATCTCGTTGTAACTTTGGAAGTCAGCCAACTGAATGGGTACATTCGTTTTACCCATAAAATGCGCACCGGCTTCTTTCAGTCGCCTTACGCTTTCAGCGTCACTGTCTGCGACATTATCTTTAAATATTGGGATACCCCACGTGGTTGGGAGACCCGCAATGTTGTACGCCTCCTTAATTGTCATAGGTAAACCATGAAGTGGACCAAGATCGTTACCACTTGCAAGCGCAGCGTCTGCAGCATCGGCAGCGTCCAACGCACGATCAAAATCTCTTACGACGACCGCGTTAATATCACTATCGAATTTTTCGATTCGGTCAACGTACATTTGTGTCAACTCGCGAGAACTAACCTTTTTCGACTTAATCAATGCAACCAGGTCGAGCGCTGATTGAAATGCATATTCACTCATCGGCGATAACTCCCCTCTCCAACACTATTTTCTAAATTAACATTCCGCCAAAGCGAAACTCTCTAGCAAACCTTTCGCTGTTTGTTGTCTCATCGCCGCACACAAAGTGTTCGTTTCCACTCCCTGCGTCAAGCTTCGTTCACAACCAGGGAGCATGCCCTTATGTTCTTCGAGAAATTCTTGCCATTCTGCAGCTTGTTGATCAGAACAAAAAAACGAACCAAAATCCGGCACAATAGCGGAACGAAATATTTCCGGTATCAGCCCCATAATGGTATCCGCATCACTTTTTAACCATTTAAAGGTGAGCTGGGTACTCGCATTTCGCGCCATCTGTCGATAGATGATCTGGGTAACCTCATTTTCTTTAAGCACAGCTGCCTCGAGTATAGGCAAGATTAAAACCTTTTTTCAACCAAACCCAACTTACATCGGGAAGGGTACTAAGCTCTGTTGACCTCTGGAATATGAGAAGGGCAGCTTACTGACCGTTTGGCGACAAAAAGGACTACTTGAAACGCCTTCTATGCTGCGGGTCTTACGTCGTATATCCTTAACGTGTTTTTCTGTGTTTGACATGCTCATTTGAGACTCCTTTGCTTCGGTTTAAATTAGCAGAAGTGTCTCTTAGCAAACAGGGCTAGGTGGT
>PBRP01000117.1 GCA_002726655.1 Gammaproteobacteria bacterium | reverse complement strand
GCACTGGGTGCATCACGACCAACTCGATGAGTTTCTTCGCCTGACGAGAGGTTTTTTAGCGGAAAGCTAGTGCAGGGAACGGTTACTCTAGACCGTTTCTCTTGATGTTTTCTATCACGACATCCCTTACCAGTACGCCGAGGTCATTCATCTGGACAGCATTCCCAAAAGCCTTGACCGCGTGCGCGCCAATAAAACTGTTGGTCGCTACAATGTAGGTTTTATCAGCACTGATTGAGGTGGAGCTGGGGTGTGATTCACGTTCTCGGTTCAGCAGCTTGAGATAATCTGACCCCTTAATTTTAATGGTTACGAGAGTATTGCTGAATGGCTCTATGTTCCATATATGTCTGGCTGTGACCGGCCCGGCTGGAATTGTGTCCCTGATTCCGCCGATGTTGTAGTAGCCAAAGTCGGCCTTGGCAGTGTCGCTGAGTATTTTTTCGAATATTCCCTGAACTTCATTGGGTGATATTTTTCGACTGGACCGGGTGATTTCCATATCAACCAGGTGTTCGACCTGTTCTTCAAAGAAATTGACTCTGTTCAGAACCGCCGGATCTGGAGCAGGCAGTTTTGCTGCAGGGATGAGTCGGCCACTAAATCCGACTACTGAATTTTTGTCCGTATCGACGGTTAATTGCAAAAGGCCGACCTGGGTGCCATAGCGATGAGCCTGGGCCACATAGGTCGAACCTATTTTAACGGGTGGATTAACATAGGTGTGTGAATGTCCCCCTATGATCAGATCGATTCCGGGAACGGCATCGGCAAGGTCCTGGTCTTCCTTGTGACCCAGATGGGACAGGAGAACGAGCAGGTCGACATCGGCTCGCATCTTCCTCACTTCTTCCTTAACGACCATTACCGGGTCAAGAAAGGTTAAGCCGGCATTGCCAAGTGGCGTGATCATTCTTGGTGTCTTCTCAGTGATAACACCAATAAAACCGACTGTTATTCCTTTAACCTCCAGGACGTAATTTGCCATGTCGGCAATCAGATTGCCCCTGGGATCGAGTGCATTTGAGGCAAGCAACGGGTGGTTAGCAGTTTCCCTGAATTTCATAATTTCTTTGTAACCATGATCGAACTCATGATTACCAAGCAGACCCACGTCATAGTTCATCAAGTTCATCACCTCGAAGATGGGTAAACCTTTGAACATGGTAGATACAGGTGTACCGGAGATGGCATCCCCTGCATCCAGGAAAATTACGCGCGGGTGACGCTCGCGTTGTTGCAGAACAAATGCGCTGATACGGGCCGCACCAGCGTAGTTCTTTTCCTCCTTTATGTGCCCGTGAAAGTCATTGGTGTGAACGATGACGAGTTCAAGCTCCTCGGCGATTGCTGGAAAAGAAAATGTACCCAGGTAGAGGCTGCAGAAAGTAGCCAGGCATAAAGCATGAAGACCGTCTCGGATTAGGAATAACCGGCCACTAGTCATTTGCGGGCACCTTCAGTTCCCTATTGAACCAGCTTAGCAGGCCTGGGTTTTCTGCTCTGCAAAAGGTGTGAGACAGGCCTTCGATGGCGCGGAATGTCAGGTTTGCGCCAGCAGCCTCAAGCTCGCTCTTGGCCATATATGCGGTTTCAATTGGGAACATCCAGTCGAGGGTGCCATGAACCAGGTAGATGTTCTTGTTCCGGGCGAACTGCATTTGCCCCTGCATCGCGAGGTTCGGGTGCAGTACTCCGGAGAAGGGTGCGAGATGCGTGAAGGGTGAGTTTTCGTTTAGCCCCGCGAGCAGACTATAGGTTGCGCCGTCAGACATACCGGTTAGCAATACATGATCATCATCTATGTTGCATTGTTGTTTGACAAAATCCAGCATGGCAAGGAGGGAACCGAGGTCAAGCTCTTCACCCATCAGTGACCAGGTATCCTGTTGTGAAGTTGGTGCCAACAGGATAAACCCCCTTGTTCTCGCCTCGCGCAGCCATGACCACAAGAAATCGGCTCCATGACCGCTTCCACCATGCAAAACAACGACCAGGGATGTAGGCTCTGTTTTGTCCAGGTACTCCGGGACATAGAGGGTGAAGCCACCCCTTTTATCTCTTTCGTTCTGGGCGTTGAGTAGCCCGACCTGCTGGCCGACCCTGTCCTGGTCCAAGTCATCCAGCAAATGCTTGTTCTGCCTGGCCCCGGGCTCCAGAAAGTACTGGCTCACGGGCGTCATAATATTTGCCAGGGGATAAATAAGTTCCTGCGCACGGCACTGGGCTCGCATCGCTTTCATCGCGGCAAAAGTGTCATTGCTTTGTTGGGTAATGCCATTGCATGCGCGAAGGGCATAGGTTGCACCCTGCTGGAGGCTGAAGCGAAAGGGTTTAAGATCTTCCGGGAAGGCCGCTGGCTCGAATGTTTCTAAAGAACCCTGTAATTCTTGTTCGTAAGGTGCAATGAATTCTGCCAGCTGATCGAGTTCGGGCGGGTGCAGGTTTTGTTGAACCTGCTCGAAGGCTTCCATGGTCGTAAGCAGTTTCGGCGCCAGGTCAGTGATGGCCTCGAGAAGTGGATCGTTTTCAGAAGACATCGTTCTAAATTAGATAGTGATAAACTTGAGTCACCACTATACGTTATTTTGAATTCCAGTGACCAGTTACACCTTTCATGTTCCACCACCCTGCAACGAAGCGGTTGAAGTTATATTTGTGGACGAGGATCTTCTGGTTGTCCGAAAACCGGCAGGGCTATTGTCAGTACCGGGTAGAATCGTTAAGGACAGTGTTTTGCGACGTATGCAGGCTGAGTATCCGGATGTGGTCATAGTGCATCGTCTGGACCTTGATACTTCAGGTTTGCTGGTATTGTCGAGATCACGACCAGCCTCCTCTGATCTAAATCGCCAGTTTCGTGAAAGAACCGTTAGCAAGGAGTATGTTGCCGTTGTCGATGGGGTTGTAAACGATGACGCTGGTGAGATTGATCTGCCCATCAGAAGTGATCCAGATAACCGGCCCAGGCAGATGGTCGATAGGTCGAATGGCAGGAAGGCACTGACGCGCTACAGGGTCCTCAGGCGGGAGGATAACTGCTCGAGGCTGCAATTAACTGCTGTCACTGGTCGTAGTCATCAGCTGAGAATTCACCTGGCCGAAGTTGGGCACCCAATACTCGGGTGTGATCTTTATGCGACTGAGAAGGCGTTTCGGCGGGCAGACAGATTGTTGCTGCATGCGACCTGTCTGGGATTTATTCATCCGGGCTCAGGAAAATGGTTGGAATTTGAAAGCAATTCACCTTTTTAGGGGAGCCTGGCGCGAATGCTATCCTCGCACCACGCCAGGCCTTTTTCTAGGAACCTCTTTTTTCCTGCTTTGCCTTTCGTTTCTCCTTAAGCGTTCGTTGAGGTTTGGATCTATCATTTACTTTTTTTTTGTCTCTACCTTTGGCCATGACTGGTCCTCCAAAGAAGTTTACTTGAGAATAATTTGTATATTTACAAAGTCTGCTGCTTCATTGCTGCGTTCCTCCTCTGCTCGGTTTGGAAAGGGACATATTTGAAATATGCCCGGCGGCGCGATCTTTAATGGCGTTACTGTACTAGCTTGCTGATGAGCGAAAGGTGCTTGAGGCACGCGCTTATCGAGCAGTTGGCCATGCAACAAAATGTTGCGTTAGTGAGTCATGAACTTCATCGAAGAAATTCCCGAGTGAATGTTTCGCATAACTAACGTTATACTTTTGTTGTGATTCTAAACCAAATTTACCTATTTCTGGACAGGATTCAACGATGAAAACTCTTTTTGTGATGCTTTTAGTGATGATGCTGGTGGGTTGCAGCGATCCCTTAATATTGCTCCCTGGCGGACTACTCTCGGGTGAGACCAGGGCAGCACCGGTCCAGTGGAGTGATGTACCTGAAACCATTCAAGTGGAGACGCGACCTTCCGATCCATATTCCATCAACATCTGGGGTGTTGGCATCGGACAGAACCTGTATATCGCAACGGGATCCGACGGGACGACCTGGACTGAATTCATTGATGACAACCCGAATGTGCGCGCACGTCTTGGTACATCAATCTATGAACTGGCGGCCACCCTGGTTAATGATAAAGCAGAACTGGAAGCCGTCGGTGAAACCTACGTCGTCAAGTATGATCTTGACCGCGAAGACAACTGGGTGTCTGAAGCGATGGTTTATCGTCTTGACCGGCGCACGGAGGCGCAGTGACTGATACTTTTTCAACATTCGTTGAGGGTTTTAATGAGAATTCCTATCACAAGATGTTAGGGATTACCCTGCTCGAGCAGCGTCCTTCCTTCGGCAAGATTGTTCTGCTCAAGGATGAGAACACACCAACCGGAATAGGTGGCAGTGTTCACGGTGGTGTGCTCGCAGCCATGGTTGATATCGTCATGCTGGTTGCGATTTTTGGTGATATGCGAGAAGGCGAACAGCTAGCGGGTACCGCAGAACTGAATATCAATTATTTGCGCCAGACCCATGGTGAGCACATATACGCTGAAGCCAACGTGATCAAGCGCGGCAGACAACTGTCATTTATTGAAGTTGATATTACCGATGATGACGGCCGCCTGTGTGCCAAGGGTCAGGTCCTGTACGCATTTCGCGCCTAGCCTGGATTTCATGGAGGCCTAGCGCCGACCCAGGTGCTTCTTCTTGTTCTGTACATAGTCCACGAGAATATATTCCCCGAGGTTGTAGGGTTCGGTGTAGAAGACACGACCACCGTTGATCTTTGTCATCTGTTCAACGAAGGCTTTCAGGTAGTAGCTCTGATCCAGCATAAAGGTGTTGATGGTGATATTCCTGGTGGTGCATTTACGGATAGCTTGCAGTGTTTTTCCGATCGTGGCTGGCGTGGGTGGATAGGCGAATACCGGTCGGCCATTTTCCAGGTGGGCGGTCGGCTCCCCATCTGTAATCATCAGGATCTGGCGGGTTCCCTGCTGGTGTTTGGCCAGTAATTTCTCTGCCAGTATCAAGGCATGCTGCATATTGGTGCCAAGTAGATAATCGTCATATTGGAGATAGGGTAGGTCGTGAGCCTTGATCTCCTTTGCAAAGGCAGAAAAACCCAGGACATAAAGGCTATCGCGAGGGTAGGCGGTTGATATGAGGTTGTGTAGAGCCATGGCGACTTTCTTGGCGGACTGGAAGGAGCCGCGCAGTGCCATGGACCATGACAGGTCCACCATCAATACCGTTGCAGTCTGGGTGATTGATTCGCTGCGATAGACTTCAAAGTCTTCAGTTTTTAGCTGAATGGGTGCGCCGGGACCTTCCCGGTCGAGCGCATTTCTGATCGTGCGTGACATATGCAGTTGGAAGGGGTCGCCGAACTCATAGGGCTTGGAATCCTCAATGCGCTCCCCAAACCTGCCCTCCTCAGGAACAGCATGGTTGCCCAGGCTCTGGTTTTTCAAGCGTCGATAGATTTCACCCAGGGCCTGTTGACCCAGGGAGCGAGATCCCCGCGGCGTTAGTTCATATTTGTTGCCATCCTTGCGTACATAACCTGCCTTCTCAAGGACCTCCAGCATCTTCTTCATTTCCTCGAGGTCCTCTCGTGCTTCCTCACCGAGAAGCTCCTCGATTTTCTCTTCGTCAATGTCGTCGACCTTGCCATCATACTGGGCGCGCTGCATTTCCTGTTCCAGGTCATCCAGTTCTGCCATCTCACGCATCAGTTCCATGGCCGCCTGCAGGTCAATTTCTTCGCTGCCGGAGAAATCGTAGCGCTGGCCAGCCGGGTTCAAAAAGTCCATTTCTTTGGCGAGCTTGGCCAGTTCTGACTCCAGTTCGGGGTCGCCAAATTTTCCGGACATCAGCTCCTGTAACTGTTGTTGCTGTTCCGGCGACATGGAGTTAAACAGGGATTGGGTCGCCGCCATTTGCTGCCGCATCTGCTCCAGCAGTTCGTCCAGTGATTGTGGCGGGTTGTCACCGAACATATCGCCATATTTGTCCATAAACTTCTCGAAACCCGGGTCTTCACCGGCGATCTTTTTCACCAGCATGTCGTTCAGGTCTTTGACCATGTTCTTCATGCGCTCGATATCGCCGTCGGACATCTCCTTCACCATTTTCTCGATATCTTTGAAGAAAGATTTCGTCATGGCCTTGCGGAGCTGTTCGATGAGTTTCAGGAATTTCTTCTGGGCATCAGTATTGAGGAATTCATAGTCCTGCAGCGCCTTCACCTTGCCTGCTGTATCGTCCGGCAGATCATTGATGAACTGCTTATTTTGCTCACCAATATTGCCAAGCACCTTGCCGGTGAAATTGTCTGTGTTGTCGTCGCCGTTACCTGCCCTGCCGGTTTCTGGATTGCCGTCAAGATCTTCCGGCGAGCCACCCTCCGGGGGCCGATCCGTTGTCAGGCTGTTTTCCAGATCATGCATCAGATCGTCCATGAATTTTGCAGAGTGATCGTCAGCTTCTTTCTGATTGATCCATTCGTTGATGGTCTCCCGTTCCATGTCAAGGATCTCATCAAGCTGCTTTTTAATGTCTTCCATGACGCTTCCCATATCGAAGCGATCGAGGCGTTGCCTGCGTTGCTCTTTCACCTGTCGCATGAGATCGCGCAGACCCTTTATATAATTTCCATCAGAGGTTTCCATCCCTCGCTGCATCAGGTAACGCATAGCCTGTTGCAGGTCGCAAAATTCCATCAGGTCATCGGATATGGCGGACAAGATGTCATCGGCATCAAGGTCACCTTTCTGTGACCCATCCCAGTTGGAATAGCGGATCAGAGACGTAAATCGGTTAGCCATGAACTATCCTGTACCTTTCATTACCCTGCCTTCAAATTGAGGGAAGGGTGATGGATTAACCGCGATAGGTGGTTCGACCTCCTACACGGTCCTTATTGAGTAACTGGTTTATGTGCAGCCCCTCGAATATAAACTCAGCAGCCGATGCGCGAACAGCGGGGCTATCCGTATTAGCCAGCTTGCTGACTGCCTCTTCAAGACCTTCTATACGCCGGATAATATCCTGGTAATCGGCAGAGGGTATCGATTCGCCTGTGGTCACATGCAAGCCCTCGTTAAACTGCAGGGAAATATGTTCCACTTCTTCCAGGTTGGCGAATCTTGAATAGACAGCTTTGATGGCATCAGTGAACAGCTTGTCCATGATCTTGTCTTCTCTGCCTTCTTCCATCGCTTCAAACTCGATCTTGCCCTGCAAAGAGGGTACAACAAAGGGTAAATCGGAGATTCTCGGTACCACATCCTGCTCACCCGTATGGATAGAACGCCTGAGTGCATTTGCCAGCAGCGCCTCATAGTTGGAAACCGATGCCCGGACTGACACGCCGGACCGCTGATTGATATCAGGTGATTTCCTCGCCTGCTGGGTTATTTCTGCGATGATCTGTGACATGAAAGAGGGTACGATTTCACGATATTCTCCAAGGTCCAGGCGTTGCTGCTCCTGTTCCATGATGGCCATCTCTTCGAGGATGGTTTCTGGATAGTGAGTGCGAATCTGGGATCCATAACGATCCTTCAGTGGCGTTATGATGCGACCTCGGTTTGTATAGTCCTCCGGATTAGCCGTTGCGACGATCAGAATATCGAGATCCAGGCGTACCTTGTGCCCGCGGATCTGGATATCGCGTTCTTCCATGACATTGAGCAGGCCAACCTGGATTCTTTCCGCGAGGTCCGGCAGCTCATTGATAGCGAATATACCCCGGTTAGTATGGGGAATGAGCCCAAAATGCAGCGCCTCCTCATCGGAGAGGTAGCGGCCTTCAGCAATCTTGATGGGATCAATCTCACCAATGAGATCCGCAATGGTGATATCGGGTGTAGCAAGCTTTTCGCCATAGCGCAGGTCGCGATGCAGCCAGTGGATCGGCGCATCATCACCCATTTCTTCAAGCAGTTTCCTGCCCTCAGCAGTGATTGGTGCCAGCGGGTTTTCGGGTATTTCCACGTTGGATAGAACCGGGGTGTACTCGTCCAGCAATGAGGTGAGTCCACGAATAATTCTTGATTTTGCCTGGCCGCGCTCTCCAAGCAGAATGACGTCCTGACCTGAGAGAATGGCGTTCTGGAGTTGTGGTACAACCGTATCCTTGTATCCGATGATGCCGGGAAAAACATCATCTTCCAGTCGGAGTTTAGCCATGAGGTTGCGCCGCATTTCTTCTCGAACTGGAAGGACCAGATAGCCGGAAGATTTGAGTTCACCTACTGTCTTGGCGTCGGTCACGTTTACCTCTTAATCCTTGAATTGAAGCAGCGCAAAAAGCTGTCGATACCAATATAAACAGGTTGCGAGCCCAGGTTGCAAGCATAATTACCTAATAGTGGTGGGCCAGGCCAACAGTGCGATTGCCTGCCATGAAAGGGATTGTAATAATGAGGCTTCAGGGACTAAAGGTTGAGGAAAACTCACATGCTGACCAAAGGTGATGACTACCCGTTACATCAAACGCCGGAACCTGTGGCTTATGTAGGTGCCAACAGGAGTTTTTACGATAGGTTCTTCTATAACGGTTATAACAAGTCCGGGGAAATTTTCTTTGCCGCTGCCATGGGCATATATCCCTACCTCAATGTACTGGATGGCGCTTTCTCAATTGTCGTTGATGGTGTTCAGCACAATGTCTATGCATCAAAAACAATGCATATGGAGCGCCTCGATACAAATGTTGGAGCTGTTGGTGTTGATATTGTAAGACCACTCGTGGAGCATCGTCTGACCTGTGATGACAGGGAAAATGGCATTGTTGCAGATCTGGTTTTTACCGCCAGCATGCCGGTTCATGAAGAGCCGCGATTTACACGCAGGGCAGGCACCCAGGTTGTAATGGACATTACACGCCTGATGCAAAATGGCACCTGGTCCGGGTGGATTGAAGTTAAAGGCAAACGTATCGATATAACGCCTGAAGAGTACAAGGGAACGCGGGATCGGTCATGGGGTATTCGCGTTGGAGTCGGAGCGGGAGACGTACAGCCCAACCCCTATGCGCCGGAATTCCAGTTTTACTGGCTTTGGACTCCCATGGTCTTTGATGATTTTAGCGCCCATTACTTTGTAAATGAAGATGCCGCCGGCGAAGCATGGAATCGCAATGGAATGATTTTCCGCTCGAGTGGTGAAGCCGAGCAGATGCGGACATCCTCAAGCAAACTTCAGTTTCTTTCAGGGACCCGGCATGCTTCGACCGCTGAAGTTGCCTTCACTAAAAGTTCTGGCGAGGAACTTAACTTCAGAATTTCACCAAAGTGGCACTTCTATATGAAAGGTATTGGGTACAGTCATGAGCATTTTAGCCATGGGTCATACCATGGAGAGCTAGAAACCGGCTATGACGAATTTGTGGTTGCAGACATGGCGCCGGAGAATATCCATATCCAGGCCATGTGTGATGTTGTTTATACGTCCGATAAGGGCGAGGAAAAAGGTCAGTGTGTATTGGAACAATTGATCGTTGGTCCCCATGCCCCTTCGGGCTTTACTGATGTGCTGGACTTTGCGCCATGACGATAACGCTTGATGAAGTGGCGACAAAAACGTCTGCATACCTTGCTGCAAAATGGAAGTGTCAGGTTGATGTTACAAATATCACGAAGATATTCGGTGGTGCTTCCAGGGAAACCTATCGCCTGGAAGTTGCGGTTGATGGTCAATCGCGCGGACTGATATTACGCCGTGATCCGCCGACCTCCCTTATCGATACTGAGCGTAAGTTGGAGTATGGCGCCTACGCCGCTATCTACCCCACAGATATTCCGGTGCCAGAGCCACTGTTTCTTGAGAATGACACGAGCATACTGCAGCAACCCTTCAGTATTATGGCCGCTGTCGATGACGCAGTGACTGATGTCTCGACACTCAATGAGGCGCAAAAAAGACTGATTGGTCGTGAAAAATGGCAACTGTTGGGTACGCTGGCGATGAAAGACCCGGTTGAGTTGGGCTTCGATAGATTCATGGAGATACCTGAGCTGGATCAGTGTGCTGCAAGGGAACTTGCATACTGGGAAAAGATCATCATGGAGGATGAAATTCATCCTCAACCGATCGCGCATGCCGCCATCCGCTGGCTAAAGAACAACCTGCCACAGCAAGCGCAGAAGCTGTCGGTTGTTCATGGTGACTATCGAAGTGGGAATTTTCTGTTTGATCCGGATGACGGCATTAGGGCAGTACTGGACTGGGAGATGTGCCATCTGGGCGACCCATTTGAGGATCTTGCCTGGTCCCTTGATCCACTGTGGAGTTGGGCTGAACCCGAAAATGCAGGGGGTCTGCTGCCCCCAGATGAAGCCATAAGCATCTGGGAAGAGAGCAGCGGCCTGACTGTCGACCCGGAAGTATTTAAATGGTGGCAGGTATTTGCTTCAGTGAAAGGGCTCGCCATCTGGATATCTTCCTCTGAAGATTTTCAAAATGGGGAAGGTAAAGATTCCATTCTGGCGATGGCTGGCTGGCTAATGACCGACAGGCAGAATCAAATTTTGCTCAATTATCTTTCACCTCACGCTGGCGGGCAGTGGAAGGGTGGACTCGCATGATTCCAAATACCGATAGTGCATTACGGATGTTATCGCAGCGGTTGATGACGCAACTGCTGCCTGACCTGAAATCTGAATACAGCCAGTCTGATGGCATGCTGCTGGGGATGTTGATGATGGCTATTGCCGATGAGGTTGCAACGGGTATTGATACACGCATGAAAGATATTGCTGATATGAAGGCGCTGCTGGAGCAGGGGCGTGACTATCATGATGCGGGTCTGCTTACTGTTGCCGAACCAGCCAGCCTTTCACTCAAGGATGTCAATCAGTTGCATGATGACTTGACGCGGCATCTCATCGAGCTGCATGCGCGGGTGGAAATAGCGGATTCCAGTGAAGCGTCACAAATGCTAGGTGATATCTGGCACTATCTTGAAGCAAGCACAGGGCGTCATGCGATCGCTGCTATGGGTTAGGGTATTCCGGATTGAGGAGCCTGGTACCTGATTCTTCGTTCCGGTGGGACATCCATGTCCCCGTCCCGCGTCTCGGCGACCCCGTCCATCCATGGCGCTAGTCACTACGAATCATGCGCCAGACCCCTCAATCCTGACGGCGGGGTTACTCCACGTTAGTTGTGTGCGAGCTAGTCCAATCAACCTGGTTTGTCACCGATAACAATCGCCCGACGCGGTGCAGGATATCCTTCCACGGTCAGTGAATGATCACTTGGGTCGAGAAAATCGGTGAGGGACTGGAACGCCATCCAGTCTGTTGCTTTTTGTTCTTCTGGACTCGTGATGTTCACATCGACGGTCCTTACGTTTTCAAGCCCAACCCGGCGCAATAGGTTCTCAAGTGCTTCTGTGCTGGGTAGAAACCAGACGTTAGACATTTTTGCATAGCGATTTTCCGGGACCAGGATAGTGCTTTCATCACCTGGGACAGTGAGTGTCTCAAGTACGATCTCGCCACCATCCCGGGCAAAGCTCAACAGTTCGCTTATGTGATCAATGGGTGATCGCCGGTGATAAAGGACGCCCAGGGAAAATACGGTGTCGAAATAATTGAATGCGGGCAGATGCTCACCCCTCAGTGGCAGCAGGTGTGCGTTGTTGGCAGGCAGCAGGTTTTGCACCAGCTGAAACTGGTAGAGAAATAGTCGCGTTGGGTCTGCGCCCATCGCCAGCGCTGCACCATTCCCCAACATGCGGTAGAGAAAATAGCCGTTGCCTGTGCCGATATCCAGAACGTTCCTGCCATTCAGTGGTGAGATATGCGGTTCCAGGCGATCCCATTTCCAGTCAGATCGCCACTCGGTTTCAATGGGTACTCCCAGGATTCGCCATGGACCTTTGCGCCAGGGCATAAAGGTTTTCAGTTGCGCGGTGAACAGTTCGATATCGAGGTCAAGGGACCCTGGTCGCGTCAGGCTGATGCAGCCCTCGCTCAGGGTGTATTCCGTAACTTCAGTTGCAGGCATTCCGGCAAGCGCAGCATCCCAAGCCTCACTCCTGCCATGCTCATCGTTTTCATAGTGATCCACCAGCGCTGCCCGCAGTGCCGTGTGATGTTCCGCAAGCGCGGTTTGCCTGGTTGCCGAAAAAAAAGCCTCGAAACTGATCATTCCGGCATGGCGGGATCATCAAGGTCAATGTGATCTGTCAACATTTCCCAGGCCGGGTAGGAATCTGATACAAGAGAAATCAATAGTTCCTGGGCCAGTATGTAGGTCATCCTGTGTATCCACAGAGAAGATACGAACAGCAATAGTGGAACGGAATAGGTTGGGGGAAGAAGGAAGTAACAGGCGATCGCAAGACCCAACGCAATTGTTACGCTGGGCCAATCACCGTCCTCGGCTGTCAATCCTGCAAGGATAGTCCAGAAAATGCCGATTGTGGGGACCGTAACAGCAGCCCACCAACCCGAGGAATCGATAACGACCAGCCCGCAAACCAGTAATAGGATGGGGGCAGCAGAGACGCCCATCCACACCAGGCTCTTTTGCCAATGTGCCGAGGAATCCGTTGTGTTCTTAATAGAAGAATTGCTGGTGTGAGTGAAAAACTGCCGGGCTACCCGCCGCGGGATACATATTGATGCCTGTCCGCTGATGATGCGAGTCCGTACCTGGGCGAATTCTTCTTCTGTCAGGTGCTTCTGCATGATTTCTGTTTCGCCGGGTTATTTATTTTATAGCCAGGAGCGAGGCAAAATTAAGGCAACTCACGCAGAGTTCGATGGTTGAAAACCCTGCGGCTTTCAACCAGTCAATTTGTTGGTCTTTTGTATTTGGAACCAGCACCTTTTCAAGGGACGCTCGTTTTTGCGCAATTTCGAGATCACTGTAACCCTGGTGTTTCTTAAACTCGTGATGTAACTCCGTCATCAAATCCTGCCGGGCCGGATTCTCAAATTTGATCTTCTCCGACAGTATCAGGGCTCCACCACTATTCATACCATCGGCAATTTTTTTGAGGACAGCCTGCCGGTCCTCATTGTCAATGAACTGCAGCGTGAAGTTCATCACGACGAGTGAGGCATTTTCGATTCTCGTGTCCTGTACATTTTCCTCGTGAATGTATACAGCCGCCCGACTGTGATCACGCTGAATATTGTGCTGGCACTTTTCTACCATGGCGGCTGCGTTATCTACACCGATTACAATGCAGTCCCCCGGGACATTCTGCCTTATTCTAAGTGTAGAGGCACCAAGGGAGCAGCCCAGGTCATAACAATTCGTTCCTGCCTGAGCGTATTTACCAGCCAGGACGCCAATCATTTCCAGCAATAGGGCGTACCCAGGTACTGAGCGCTGAATCATATTTTCAAATACGTCTGCCACCTGGGCATCGAATTGAAATTCATCAACTCTTCCCCTGGGCAGCGAGAAAACAGTATCTTTACTGGTGACCATTTATGTTTCGATATACCTGGTGCTGAATAGCACTATTGTAATTGCTTCTCTGTCTAATTACAGGTGTTGGAGTCTGCTCATGCACGATTGGAGAAGATAGAATAGGGTCAGAGCTTGATTAATTATCACACAGGGCTAATATTGGAGCGAATAGTTGTTGCTGCTAGATCTTGTCAGCAAAAAGTGAATTTCTGGGTCCATGTATGAGCTTAAGAATCTTGAGAATTAACACGGCGGGTTTTCCCATTGAGTGGTTGAGCTGGCAGGAGGCGGTTTGCCTGCATGCCAGGGAACTGGTGAGCTGGACATATGGCGAAGAGGTGATGGAAGTTCACGGTGGGCATTCGAGACTAACTGGTGAACAGACCCTGATGACGCTCAATAGCATCCTGGCATGCAGGGGTAAGGTTTTCAATAAGACCAGAACGGAACCGCCGCTGAATAACAGGGCTCTGTTTCGAAGAGACCAGTACGTGTGTCTATATTGTGGGAATCACTGCAAGGAATGTCAGTTAAGCAGGGATCACGTTCATCCGCTTTCCCGTGGTGGAACCGACAGCTGGACGAATGTGGTTACCGCCTGTAAGCGCTGCAATACCCGCAAAGGTAACCTGCTGATAGAAGAAAGCAATTTGGAGTTGCTAGCCTTACCCTATAGACCGAACCATGCTGAATACCTTGCACTTACTCATAGCGGTCGAATTCTGGGTGATCAGATGGCTTTCCTGCGCAAGCAGTTTTCGTCCAACAGTCGTTTGCTGGTCGGTAATGCTGAATTGTCATAAAGAACGCAATGTTCAACATTGTTTGCTAGAAGGTCGAGGGTCTGTGCTGCACCCCCATGTTTGCGGGAAGTGTTAAACTTGCGTGACTGTTATTCACCAGACCTGCTTTTTCTAGAATAGTGTCAGAACAAGAAGATCAATTTGTTCCTGCAGTCCCCTCAATCAATCGTTGCCCCAATTGCGATGCAGAATTGCACGGGCAGTTTTGTTATTCCTGTGGCCAGAATCAGAAAGGTATCGATCGATTCTTTCTCAGTATCATCAATGAGTCATTTGAGAACATTTTCGGTTCTGATTCCCGGAGTGCAAGGACACTTTTATATTTAGTTTTCAGGCCAGGCCACCTGTCCGTTGAGTACTTTTCAGGTCGTCGTGCCAGGTATATCCCGCCTTTAAGGCTGTATCTGATCACCAGCTTGATCTTTTTCTTCGTCCTGTCCATACAGACCAGTTTTAATAGTGATGTCAATCTGGTCAAGGGTAGTGACGAGGCTGGTCACGAGCGCAAGTCCCTGCAAGCAGATATAGATGGCTTGAATTTTTTGTTTCTGAGCGAGGAAGAAAATCAGAAGCTGACTAGTACCATCAACGAGCAGCTGGAAAAGGCAAAGGTGCGAATTGAAGATAACCCGGGAGAATTTATCAGTGAATTCCTGGATCTGGTACCACAGGTCATGTTTTTCCTTCTGCCTCTATTCACTGTGGTCCTAATGCTCTTCTATTTCAGTTCGGGCAGGTACTACACGGAGCATCTGATCCTTGCTGTTCATAACCACTGCTTTCTATTTATTGTCTTGTTGCTTAGCAACCTGCTTGACTCATTTGGCAATACTTCTTTGAATGTTGTGGTAGCGCCCATCAGTGCAGTGGTCAGTATCTGGATCCCGATTTACATTTATCTATCACTGCGGGTGTTTTACCAGCAGGGGTATTTCATAACGGCCGTGAAATACTGCTTTCTGGCAACGTTTTATTTTGTTCTCTTTGGGATTGGCGCTTTGCTTGTTATGGTCTGGGGTGTCATGACACTGTGAACTCAAATGATTGGGATAAGGTCTGGTCAGAGCTCGGTATTGGCAGAGGGCTGGTTGAGGCCTGCACTTTACCGTTGCAGGAGAGTGCAGTTGACCTTGTTTCAGCGGGGGCAGATGCATCGGGTCGAGAACAGCTTGTCACTCCAATGACCCTGCAGTGCTGGCAAGAAATGGAGACTGCTGCGCGAAGCGATGGTATTGGTCTGCTCATAGTGTCCGCATACCGGTCGGTTGAATATCAGTGCCAGCTTATTCAAAACAAGCTTGATAAGGGGCAGCGGATTGATGACATCGTCAAGGTGAATGCGATTCCAGGGTTTAGTGAACATCACAGCGGTTGCGCGATTGATATCACGACGGACAAATGTGAACCCCTCACGGAAGCGTTTGATCAAACACCGGCATTCATATGGCTGGAACAGAATGCAGCACGGTTTCGATTTGCCATGACTTATCCTAGAAATAACTCATACAACATCATCTATGAACCGTGGCACTGGGCTTGTCTGGAGGATTAGTCTGGATCTGACACTAATTCGACGAATTTCAGTAGTTAGGGTTGGATAGTCTGGTACCTGATCTGACGTGGCTAGCGCCAGGGACGGACGGGGTCGCCTAGACGCGGGAATGGCGGGGG
>PBRP01000116.1 GCA_002726655.1 Gammaproteobacteria bacterium | reverse complement strand
TGGCGGAGAGGGAGGGATTCGAACCCTCGGTACGTTTCCGTACACACACTTTCCAGGCGTGCTCCTTCAACCGCTCGGACACCTCTCCAGTTAGTGGCCTGCGCGAATGCGCAATCACTCAAGCCGAAAGATACTTCATGCGATGATGTATCGATAGGCAAAACTTTGTTTCTCACATCTCCTGGTCTAAGTTGTGAGATCTCTCCATTGTGTGCTTCGCGCTCCAGTCGAGACGACCGTACGGGCTGGCAACCGACATGACTCATGGAAGGCGCGCACAATATCTCAGATCTGATCCTGATTCAATCCACAGTGCTGGCCATTTATAAATGGTAGGGCTGCCAACAGACGATAATGATAACCCCCCAATCTGTTCAGTTTTCTGTCCGTATCCTGGCACCGGTGAGCCACTCTCATCAAAAATGGTCTGATATACTGCCTGTTCACTCCGGTCTAGCAGGTTGACAGGTGGATTTTGTCGAAGTTTCATCAACCCTCTTACAGGATTTTTCAAAGGAGGGCGTGCATTACGCCGTCATCGGAGGGTTTGCCTTAGGATTTTGGGGGGTAACGAGAGCGACGGCAGATATGGATTTTCTGCTTTTGTTAGAGGATGCTGAAAATGCAGAAGGAATTCTCACGCGTTATGGTTATACGGCAGATTACAAAACCGAGAACGTGGCCAGATTTCAGTCTCCAAATTCTAAATTTGGTTCGATTGATATCATCTATGCCTTCAGGGATGTTTCAAGAAATATGCTTAAGAGAAGCGTCACTG
This sequence comes from Gammaproteobacteria bacterium, assembly GCA_002726655.1. Lineage (GTDB taxonomy): Bacteria > Pseudomonadota > Gammaproteobacteria > Pseudomonadales > Azotimanducaceae. The sequence goes on along the minus strand of PBRP01000116.1, from coordinate 8,148 downwards.
TTGAATTTGGAGAAGATTTATTTGTCAGAACGTTGGTGCCGGAAGATATTATTGGATTGAAAGTGCAGGCGATCACCAATGATAACAGTCGTTTCAATCAGGACTTCGCTGACATTCAGGCACTGCTGGCGGTGAAGTCCGAAGCTGGCAATGCGATTGATTGGGAGGTTCTGGGAGAATATTTTGAGCTGTTCAAACGAGGTGATCTGTTACAGGAATTGAAGGCAACCTATGTCACGAATCAGTGATGTCGAAGCACGAGAATTACTTGAGGACGCAGCTTCTGATAGTCGCAGGGAAGACTTCGCCCGATTGAAACAGAATGCAGAGCCTCTTTCACCTAAAGAGTATCTACAGTTTCTGACCTGGGCAGCATTTTTTATGCGTGAATCACCAGAGGATCGTCCTCGACCGGTTGAAAAGGTCATGCTGCTCTAGCAATCAAATAAAATTGCCGGCACTTTGTCAGCGGATCAGGAAATCAGCGTTCAATCCTTGTGATAGAAAGTCTCCCTTTCCCTCGAAGCAGATACCACTGGGATTTCATCGTCAGCAAGGGGCTTCATGACTTGTTTTCTGGCCATCGCTGCTTCGATATATGGGGCCAGGTCCTTAGCCTTATTCGCTTCTCGTTCCTCACGACCTTCGACAAATTCGGGCATAACCTCCTTACCGAACAGCTCGAGACTTTCGATAATATGTTCGTGACGATTCTTGCCACCCTGCTGGAGGAAAATAATCTGATCGATGCCCGCGTCCTGGAACTCCCTGATGTGTTTTGAAAAATGCTCGGGCGTACCGATGCCGGGGGATGCAATGGTGGGCAGGTCCCGGTCCCTGAGTGCTTCATATTCCTCCCAGAGCGTCGTTCTACCCGGTTTTATATCATTGGCAACCAGCGCATTGATGGCATAACGGAAAAAGGCAAAGCCGTCGATGCCACGATTACGACTTTCATCGGCGTCTTCATGCAGGGAAAAGCCAGCAACTACAGCCAGGTTAGCGTTGACGGAATGTCCCAGCGGTACACACTCATCTGACTTGATGATGGAGTAGTAGGTGTCGGCCCAGGTTTTGGCTTCTTCCGGGTCGACAAAGGTAAAGGCCAGTGCCCCAAGACCATTTCGTGCAGCAACCTCGATGGTTTTTCGATTGGTGCAGGCTAACCACATGGGTGGATGTGGTTTTTGATAGGGTTTGGGTAGTACGTTACGACACGGCATCGTAAAACCGTTACCGTCAAAACCGGGGTAGGGCTCCATTACCATCATATTGGCAATCTGCTCCGCGGCTTCTAGGGACAGGGCGCGTTTTTCCTTTGCGGGTATTCCATAACCGTGGAGTTCAAGTCGCGTTGCTCCCTCACCAATACCAAACTCAGCCCGGCCATTAGATATCAGGTCGAGCATCGCAACTGATTCAGCGGTTCGAGAAGGGTGGTTGTAGTTGGGTATTACCTGGCGGATACCGAATCCGACACGAATGTTTTCTGTTGTTGCCGCAAGGGAAGCCAGGAATACATCCGATGCTGAACAGTGCGAGTACTCGTCAAGGAAGTGGTGTTCAACCGCCCAGGCGTAATCTATACCCAATCGGTCTGCTACCTTGACCTGTTCGAGTGCTTGGTGGATCAGCTTGTGTTCCGCGTTCTCTTGCCACGGTTTTGGAAGTTGTAGTTCGTAAAAAACGCCAAATCGCATGGTCTACTCCGTTCAGGGTTCGGAAGAATTCAGACTATGCCACAAACTCATGACTCAGGTGTAATTTGTAACCTGTCAGGATGTTGAAGGAATTCCGGCGTAGATCGTGGGTATTGATGAACTTCTACAGATCCCGGTATTGATCAATTCTCTCTCGCCAGGCCAGAGCTTCATCTGCATTGCCGATCCAGGCGGCCATGCCCGGCATGGGTGATAGCGGATCCACATAGTGCCCGGTGTTGCAGTATCGTAATCCGAACTTCATTTTTCAATCTCCGTTTCTTTGTTGAGCCCAAAGATACCTTCGAGCACAGTGCGCAATACAGGCAGCGGTTTTACCTCGCTATGGTCATCATCCTTGAAGTAGCCGGTATAAACAGCCACAAGATCTCGGTCCGGATTTACCAGAAGACCCTGGCCTGCCCAGCCCCCCTTGTAGAAATCGTTATTGTTAAAGATGGCATCCCATTGGTATATGTTGTGTTTGACAGTGCTGTTGGAAAGGTCACCATACCGGGCGTTGACAAGAAGATCCGGGTTGCCCCCGTTTTTCAGGAAGTTGATATATCGCGTAGAGACTAGTCTCTCGTTTGAAACGACATGATAGCTCGGTGTGTAGAGCAGACCGAAGCGTGCAACATCACGCAAATTGGCCATCAGACCGCCGTGGATTATTGGTACCCCGAAACGGGGCGCCAGCATTGATGCGTCGCTTTCAGCGCCTATCCGGCGCCAGATATATTTGCTGAGTGCATCCTGATAGGGCATCGCGGTGATTTTTTCAACCAGCCAGCCGAGGACAAATGCGTTAACGCCGGAATAGGAGAAGGAGGTTCCCTGTCGAGCGTAGGCATCAACCTTGAGATTTGCCAGCATGGTGTATGGGTTATCCAGAGACTGTTCATTCCAGAATCCATCTCCGATTGTTGTCGAGTATCGGTAATAGCAGGACGACTTGTCTTCGTATTCTTCCGGACAATCGAGGCCCGTTGCCATATCCAGGATGTTCCGCACAGTGATGCTGTTGAATGACGAACCGCCTAGTTCCGGAATGTAGAAGTCGATCGGTTTGTTGACATCAATCCTTCCTTCGTCTTCCAGGACCGCCACCAGCGTAGACGCAAATACTTTACTCACCGACCAGTAGATGGGCTTCTCGTAGGCTTTCATCCGGGGATAATGCTCGAACACGATCTGTCCCTGGTGAAGAATGATCATGCCCATCGTGGTGGACTGATCGCTGTCAAGAAAATCTTTTAAGCCGACCTTTCCCTCGGGCGTTATCACCTTGAATCGATCAATCTCGGGCATGAGGTTGTATTTCAGTGTTCGCACCGGACCCGCGCGATAGATATTGACGGTGGGAAAGATGCGATGCAGGTTCTTGTTATTCCAGGCCATGTTCTTGCCGTTGACAACCCACCAGATATCGTCTTTCTTCAGCGCCCTGATCTGATTCCGTGTTTCCTCAACGCTTGATGCAGAGTGAAAATTTATTGAATCGGATAACAGTGGCGTCGACACGAGCATTGCTGCCAGGAACAAGATGTGTGCTATTTTCATTGTCAGTAACTAAATGCCCCCATGAACTGCGCAGAGATTACAGGTTTAGGGTAGCACGTCCCCTCATAGGTGCGATTTCAACCGGTCGACGCAACACACTACTATCGTTATGTAAAAAGTGGAGTGTTGCCTGTTGCATGCTAACCATTCTCCCGTTTTCAATATAGTCGGCAGAAAAACAGAAAGGTTTAGCAACAGAGCCTATCCAATGTAATGAATCTGGATCTATTCTTCGAAAAACCAACTGTGCATAGGCAACTGAATATCCGGTGAAATCTTATAGAACCCCGAAATCCCATGACAGACCCGCGTGGTATCGCTTAAACACATTTTTGGCAATCAGGATCCGATGCACTTCATCAGGCCCATCTGCCAGGCGTAAAGTCCTTGCCCCGAGATACATGCCAGCCAGCGGTGTGTCACCCGAAACGCCCATTGCGCCGTGAATCTGGATGGCCCGGTCAACGACCCGGTGCATCGCATTCGGCACGAATATTTTGATAGCTGATATTTCAGTCCTGGGGTCAGCGCCGGATTCGATAACTTCAGCACAGTGCAGTGTCATCAGGCGAGAGGCCTGGATATCGATATAGGAATCCGCAATCGCGGCCTGGGTAAACTGCTTGTCTTCAAGCATGCCGCCATGCACCTTTCGTTCGGCTGCTCTCTTCACCATCAGGTCAAAGGCGCGCCACATCTGACCTACACTGTTCATGCAGTGATAAACGCGACCGGCACCCAGTCGATCCTGAGCCGCCGCATGGCCGGAACCCCGACTGCCGACCTGGTTTTGCAGGGGCACGCGTACGTCCTTATATACAATTTCACAGTGGCTGCCGCCAGTGTGTCCCCAGACTGGAACTGAGCGCTCGATATTAAATCCCGGTGTGTTGGTAGGCACGATAATCTGTGTCATCCTGTCGTTTACTCCACCTTCACCATCCTCCTCCTCAGTGCGGCACATCACCAGAGCCCAGGTTGCGTTTGTGCCATTGGATGTAAACCATTTGCGACCGTTGATGACCCACTCATCGCCATCCTTGACCGCCTTTGTTTGTATTGAGCGCGGGTCGGATCCGGCATTATCCGGCTCGGTCATGGAGAAGGCAGATGTCTGCTCACCGCGAATGGTTGGTTCCAGGAACTCCTTTTTCTGGTAGTCGGTACCGTATTTGATCAGCACACTCTGATTACCCGATGTGGGCGCCTGTACACCAAAAATATAGTTTGAGTAGGGGCTCCAGGCCAGAATCTCATTCATATAGGCGTGACCCAGAAAGCCAATACCCATTCCGCCATATTCCTTCGGCAAATGGGGCGCCCAGAGGTTCGAGTCCTTGACGTAGCTCTGCAGGTCGTGAATCAATGCTTGTCTTTCATCATCGCTGGCGGGCGTGGTGAGCTTATCCTCGTTAGGAATAATGTGTTCACTGACGATTTTTGCGGTATCCAGTCTGATCTTGTTAATGTCATCAGACAAAGATGGGATGGGTGCAACTGTTAGGGGGACGAGGCTGGGAATAGCCATCCGCAATTCTCCTGGCTGGTGGATGTGGCAACAAAAGTACCACGGGCTGGCGCGTTTGACGAATAGATTTTTACAAGCCTGATGACAGCCTGACATTTCGCCTGATAATCTCTGGTTTTCAGGGGCAGCACTCGTTATCCCGGAGGGAAGATTATGGATGTAGGAATTTGCGTACCAAGTCATGTTGGTGATATCGACTATGTCGTGAGAGCTGAGGAATTGGGCTACTCTCACGCCTGGCTTGCGGACAGTCAGATGCTCTGGTCGGACTGCTATGCAGCACTGGCCCTTGCAGCCGACAAAACCAGCAGAATTAATCTCGGTACGGGTGTAGCAATCACCGGGACGAGACCAGCTTCAATCAATGCGGCTGGCATAGCAACCATCAATGCCCTGGCACCGGGGAGAACCTTCTTTGGAGTCGGAGCTGGTAATACAGCCATGCGGGTCATGGGATTACCTCCACACCGGATTGCCCAATATGACAGGTACCTGGGTGAAATAAAGCCCTTGCTGAAAGGCCAGGAAACACAGATGCAGCATGGAAGCAGGGAAATTCCGATCAAACATGTGATGCCGGATAAAGGTTTTGTCAATTTTGAAGATACCATTCCCATGTATGTCTCCGGCTTTGGACCCAGATCTCTCGGGCTTGCCGGTAAACACGGTGATGGTGCGGTGATCACCTTCCCGGCAAGTCCGGTAGTGATGGAAAAAATCTGGTTGACGATTGAGTCGGGCGCAGCTGATGAGATTAATCGCGATGAGTTTTACATGACAGCAATGACAGCCATGGTAGTGCTTGATAAAGGTGAAGCAGCGGATTCCGATAGGGTCAAACACGAATGTGGCGCCATGGCGATGGCGACCGTGCATTACGCCTATGATCAGTATCGAAACTTTGGGCATCAGCCCCCGAATCATTTGTCTTATCTTTGGGACGACTATGTTGAAATGTTAGAGGCAGTGCCCGAAGAAAGGCGGCATCAGCGAATTCACCTAGGGCATAATTGCTGGGTAACACCAGAAGAAGAGAAGTTTTTGACGAAAGATTTATTGCAGTCAACCTGCCTGATAGGAACCCAGGATGAATTGCTAGAAAAACTCGATGCGCTTTCCGAGGCTGGCATGGATCAGGTAATGAACCTGCCAAACTTTGATCCAAGATTTGAAGTGCTGCAGCGGGTGGCTAAAGACATTATTCCTTTTGTCTAAGGGTATTTGCCGCGAAGGGAATCTAACCTGGGTCGTTCAGCAGAAATCGCTTTTCGCTGATCCCCGTCGCCCCCACGCCGGTTAGCCTGTACAGGCCGCCGGCACCATCCTCATCGCTGCTGCGGTTCCCGGAATTGCTGATGGAAGTGACATAGAGCTCATCCAGATTGGGTCCGCCGAACATGACGGAACTCGGTAACTTAACGGGCATTGAAATGCGCTCCAGGATCTCACCCTCAGGGCTGATACAGCCAACTTCACTCGAGCCTAGCAGTGCAACCCAGAGGTTACCCTCTGAGTCGACGGTTGCCCCGTCGGATCCCGTGTCGTGATCTGCACCGTTGAAGAAGACTCTTTTGTTTAGCAAAGGACCATCCGGGGAATAGTCGTAAGCAAGAATACGACGCCGGCCGTCATTAAAGTAAAATGTGCTGCCATCGGGGCTGAAGCAGGGTCCATTGGCGACAACCACGTCGTCTTCAAGAACCTCCAGTCTAAGGTCTGGTCCCATCCTGTATAGAAATCCCAGGGCACGATCCCTGATGGTAGTGCCCATGCTCCCGGCGATAAAATTCCCGGCACGATCTGTTTTGCCGTCATTGAATCTCGTGTCGGCCGTTTCGCCTTCAGGGTAGTGGATCAGTGACAGATCTCCAGAAAGAAAATCAAAGAAATGCAGACCTGTTTGTAAAGCAACGACAGCCTGTTGCTCATTGATAATAGCGAGACTGCCAATCATGCAGGGCAGGGGCCAGGAATTGATCCCTCCATCCCCATCCAGGCGGAAAATTTCCCCCTTTCGTGAGTCTACCCAGTAGAGTGAACCGGACTCTGCATCCCACAGTGGTCCTTCTCCCAGCTCATTCTTAATATCTGTGATGCGCTCAATCGTGACCATTTTTTACTTCTCCTAATTCTCAATGCAAACACTAGACACATATCGTACAGACTGCCAGGTCAAGGCTAGCTTGTTCATATCCTGCTGTCACTGATTTGGAACGCTGGTGCGACGTATCTGCTGAATAGCTGGTAGCTCTTTTTAGTTTCCTCCCAATTAGCCCAATCATGTGCAAGTTGCAGGAAGGTTCCAAAGCCTCCTGATTGTTCGAGCAATCTGTTGATCTGGGATATTGCATCATCAGCCGTTCCAATGACTGCCAACCCACTTTCAACCAGGGCCTCTGCAGCATCTCCGGTATCAGTCGGTACAATGGGCCGGGCTGTGACTTCACTAAAGTAGGCAAGCCAGTCATCAAGGCCGAACCTTACGTTGCTAAATGCCCGCTCCCGAGTTTCGGCGATATGCACCGGGCCAGCCAGGGACCACCTGCTTCGTTCGGCCGGCTTCTGGCTGGTATTGCGCTCATAGATTTCCCAACTGGTGGCGAGCGTGTTGAAATCACCGGGAGCGGTCGCACAGAGTGACAGTAAAGGAAGGTCAAGGGTGCCGGCTATTTTGGCTCCTGCAGGGGAAATCTGGGATGCAACCGATATTTCGATCGCAGGTCCATGGAGTGAGGTCATGTGCTTGATCTTATCTGTGAGGGCCGATGGATGATGGTAGCCCAGCGCGGATATGTAGGTACCCAATCCTATAGGGTTAGCTTTCTCAAGAACCGTGGCGGCGAGAACCCCTGCCGTGGCGCTGGGCTCCGAACCCCCAGCGTAATTTTCATCAAACCAGACGCAGTCGTAACCGAGATCGTCAAGAAGTAGAACAAGCCGCATATCCTCATCAAGCACCAGGGAAGTGTTCAACCGACCCAGGTGAGAACCTGCAAGGAAAACTCCAAACTTGAGATCTTCGTAGGACATGTGATATTCCTTTGCCGGGCAAGGTCAGTCTATTGATCCCAATAAATGCACGCAAGGAGCCAGACATGGTGGAAATGGTATCAACCAGTGAAGTGGATGATCGAATCCGGACGGAGTTTGTGGAGGCCAATCATTTACGCTTTGAAGTCGATATGTGTGGTGACGGCGATAAGCTTGCCCTTTGTTTGCATGGTTTCCCTGAACACAGTATCTCGTGGCGCTACCAGTTACCGATGCTGGCTGAGTTGGGTTACAAGGCTTGGGCTCCTAACATGAGAGGTTATGGAAACTCTTCTGTACCCATGTTCCTGGAAGACTACAGCCCTG
>PBRP01000011.1 GCA_002726655.1 Gammaproteobacteria bacterium | reverse complement strand
GAATTGATCGGGGGCCGACCGAGCGTCCCTGACTAGGCGTCCCCGACTAGGCGTCCCCGACTAGGCGTCCCCGACTACATACGCCGAATTTCGGATGAACGGTTAGTCTTCCATGCTATTTGAAGAAAAACTGAAGATATCTCCAATCTAATCCCGTCTTTTTCAAGTCAATCCGCATACTTAGCTGTTACTGTTAAAATCAATAAGTTATCGGTGATATCTCATGGACTTTAGAAATTGCCTCCTAGCAACAACACTATTATTGGCGATATCGATTGACGTTCCTGCCGAGGAGCTGGATACCCTCAATCTTCTACCCGTACGATCTTCTCTGAATCTGAATTTCGAACAGATGAAAGCAGGGGGATTTGAACGCAGGAAGATCAGTAAAGATTTTCGTATTCGCGGTTGGCAAATCGGACAGAATACCTACTTCGGTCAGACTAAAGTGGATGATCACTGGGGAGTGGGTTTTGTATTCGAGAAAGGTGATATCGCCTATGGCATGAATCATCGCGGTATTCAATTTACTCGAAAGTTGCGACACTAATTTCAGTCGTGGGACCAGACTTTTTGTTACTCATCAATCCCCAGATATCGTTCAAAGGCCGGAGAGTATTTCTCACTAAAACCATCTTCAGTCTTAACGATGACAAGTACAGCAAGATTGTAGTCTTCAGCCAACGCCAAACCTGATTCGGCACCCATCACATTAATTGCCGTCGCCAGACCGTCTGCCATTGCCGTTTCTTTTGCCAGTACAGTGACCGAGGCAACATTGTGAGTGATGGGATATCCAGTTGTTGGATCAATGGTATGTGAGTACCTTTTGCCATCTACTTCAAAGTAATTTCGATAGTCACCACTGGTTGCCATTCCCATATCCACGAGATCAATTGTTTTGTAGGGCACTCTTTGAAACACGTCTGGTCTTTCAACTGCAATCTTCCAGGGTTTACGACGATCATTTAGTCCACTGGCGCGCAATTCCCCGCCTATCTCCACGAGATAATTTTCAAACCCTTTGGATTCCAGCAGAGATGCTATTTCATCGACACCAAACCCCTTCGCAATCGCTGACAGGTCAACATAAGTTTCAGCAGTTTTAACCACGGTACCATTTTCAAGTTTGAGCCTCTTCATACCAACCTGTGACATCGCCGCTTTGATCTCTTCCTTCCCTGGTACTATCTGATCTCCGAGCTCAGGCCCAAATCCCCACAGATTCACAAGGGGACCAACCGTCACATCGAACTTACCTCCGCTCATTTCAAAAATCTTCCTTGCCATGAGCAGTACCTGAACGGTCTCGTCAGATAACTTAACCACCTCACCGGGAGCGGTTTTATTGAATTGAGACAACTCAGAGTTCTCAAGATAGGTCGACATCAAGTCGTTAATTCTCTGTAACCGCACATCAATCTGTTGCTGCATTGAATCAGCATCCGCCTTGCCGACTATCTTGACGTTGTAGGTTGTGCCCATCGTACTGCCATGAATGACAACAGGTTCAGATGGCGCGCATCCGATAAGTAACAGAATACTAATGAGTGCAGCGGGTCTCAATTACCAGACTCCATAAATAATTGTGACCAATGATACCTGCTAATTCTGGAATCATCATTGTGAAACGTGTTTTACTCAGAACATGCAAACAGGTCTCAAATCAATCAAGATTAATTCAGTGGAATCATTGCAACGAGCCTATCACGACCTGATTCCAATCAATGCACCCATGGTTATTCATATTGATCAATATGATGGTCGAACACTTATCAAAAGCACCGCTGGCGAACAACATTAATCACCAGCAGTCTGCTTTCGGGGGTAGCTTATTTTTGCTGTCCGCTCTGGTGGGTTGGGGGTTACTTCAGCTCAAGCTTACGGTGTTAAACCTGACAGCAAACCCGGTTATCGCGGGAGGTGGCGTCCTCCCCCTCTTCAAATCCTTATCAAAGAATTTCGCAGGCTCATTTCATTGGCCAACGCCCCGACGAGCCTAGAAAAAGCAAACGAACCTAGTAGGGTTCTAATCTACCGGCTAATTCCTAATAGTGCCATATAGAAAATGCCCTGCAGCCATCAAATCATACTTGCAGATATCTCTGAATAGGGCGTTAATAGTTCCTATACTCAATCACCGATTCGCTGAAAATCTGGCTTTCGCTTTTCAATGAAAGCATTTATCCCTTCAACGAAATCCTGGGTGGTAAGGGCTTCTTTCTGCATGCGGTGCGCTTCCTTGAATGACTCAGTCGGATCTCTGAAGATGTCTCTATATATCTGCCCCTTCATCGAGGCTATTGACGCTGGCGAACACCCATCCGCAAGGTAGTCTATATAGGCAACTGCTTCACTCAGGAGATCTTCGTCAGGATAGACACGTGTTGCCAGCTTGAGTTCTTTCGCTTCATCAGCACGAATTTTTCTGCTGGACCACAGAATATCCAAGGCGGTATCAATGCCGACCATTCTCTGCAGCATCCAGGCAATACCAAGCTCAGCCGTCAGACCACGCTTAGAGAACGAAGAAACAACAAAGCCTGACTGTGCAAAGAAACGCATATCGCAGGATAGAATCATGGACATACCAGCACCCGCCACCGCCCCATTTACGGCCGCAATAATAGGTTTACTAACGGCCGCGAAGTAAGAGTAAGCGCCCTTACGAAACCCCTCTGGAACCTCCAGACGCCCTGGGTCAGCACTGAGATCCTCTATAGCACCCTCGTTGCTGGCGCCAGAGCCGGACAAATTACCGGACTCACCGATCTTCTGAAGCTCCTCAACATCAGCGCCTGAACAGAAGACCGATCCAGCGCCTGTGATGACTACCCCGACGATAGCCTTATCATTCTCAGCCCTTTCGAGTGCATGCTTTAATTCCACACCCAACCTGATAGAAATCGCGTTTCCCTTTGTCGGCCTGTTAAGAGTAACAACCGCCGCCGCGCCCTTCGCTTCATACTTTATTTGAGAGTACTGCTCGGTCATTTCCAATGCTCCTGAATCGCCAATGACAAATGTAGTCCGCTTCCTTCTCCTAACGAGGTGCAACTACCACTGCTTTCGCAACCGTTGTCACTTCATCACGCTGATTAGTCATCTTCAGATCCAATGCAACGCAACGCCGCCCCTCATCATCGACATACTTGTCACTAACCGAGCCGCTGCACCACGATCCATCACCAATTATATTCAGCCCCAACAGCTTGCCTTCGAATTTCCACAGATGGGCGTTATCACCCATCCAGTCCGTCACACCGTGCATCATCCAGGCGAAGCGCTGACCTCCATAGTCATAGGCTTCTGGAAAACCACATTCCCTGGCCCAATCCCCATCCCAATGGGCTCTCTGCGGGAAATCCGGTATACGCATATAACGATCAGGCGCGTTCGCTCGAGGGTGATCCTGGATATATCGTTGGGCAATTTCAGAAGCCATGATGAAAGGACCTCCCCAACCGGCCGTAAAAGCGATCGTCTCCGTCACACTCAGGGGACCTTTCACCACAGTACCGATTTCCTCCCCAACAACGACTTCATCCCACACAAGGTCTCTGGCCCCTCGCAGTGCGTCTTTTTCCTTGGCAACATCACAAGCAAGCTTCTCCAGCATTTCATCAGTCCAGACCTGCCGCTCCAGTGATTTGCCTTTACTGCCCTTCTTGGCTGCAATGTCGCGACCAAAGTGCATGTAAGCCACGTCATATGTTGCCAGTAGATTGTCATCGTCATCACGAAAGGTGTACCGGGTGACAACTTCTACCGCACGATCACCGCCGAATTTACTGGGCCGAATATTTGCTTCAGTAGTTTGTTTAGTTGTGTTGACCTGCGTGTTTCGCTTCACCGGACTTGGCCATTCCCATCGATCCCACGCCCAGATCGCATGCAAACCAGGTAGACCCTCACCGCGACTTGGTTCACTGCGAAACCCATTAGGACCCTGATTACAGCTGTAAAAGAATGAAGGAGGCATCAAGGTCGTTCCATGGGCTGTACCAGAGCCATAAGCAGGCTCGCTCCAGAGGGGATTGTCGTCGCCGATTCCCCAAGCCCAATGCCTCACGCTATCCAGCGATGTTTCACTATGCCATTGCCGTTTCAGAGGCACTTCAACCGACCGTTCAACCATCTTCTGGATGTCGGCAATCACCTGATCAGTTATCTGGGTTTCTGTATTAAGTACGACATCTGATTCGCTCATGAGAGTGGCCTCACTTTTTTGAGTATCTATTCATTTATGAATTCTAATTCATTGATAGAGCAGACATCAAGGCCAACCATGTCAGAGCCAAGGTCACTGCTCGGACGCAAGATCCCATTGTCCCGCCTCACTATCCGCCTGGCGGTAAGCCGGCATGCAGTACAAAAACAATACCGCGGCCGCAGGATAAAACAGTCCGTTGATTGAGGCGATTGAGTAATTGAGCAGACTCTCGTCCTGATAAACGAAATCCGTGAACGCGGCTAATACACTGGCACCGACAGCCAGGCCGAGCATGTTGGTAACGAATATGTACATCGCCGTAATCTGCCCACGCATCTGATTAGGAGTGATCACAACCATAGCCATTGCCAATACTCCGATGTAGGAAGCACTGAAAAATTCGGCTGGCCATAACAACAGCAGAGTCAACTGCACATCGCCTGCCAGCGGCGCAGCCACCGATGGCACAATGGTCAGGACCGAAGTTATCAGAATCGTCCGCACGAAAGCGTCCGCATGTCCACGGCGACTGAGCTGGTTGGCGAACCAGGCCCCAAACAATACCCCGAGACTGCCTGCGGTAAGCACGATCGTACCGTAGGATGCGCCTGCCTCGCTCTTTGATAGCCCATAGTTTCGGAACAGAAATTCCGGATACCACGCGGCGTTACCGTAACCCGCCATGGCCATCATTGACGCACCAAAAAACAGCGTGAGGTAGACCCGTCGTCGGTACCAGATGAACCGAGCCACCGTAGATAAAGGAAGCTCAACCGACGTACTACCATCGGCATTGGTCGCAAGGGCTTTCCGCGAGGGTTCGCGTACGGTCAGCAGGAGTACAGCCAGCAGCACACCCGGCGCACCGACACTCATGATGGTAGCCTGCCACGGGGCTACTGCTCCGATGACGGGTAACTCCAGGGTACCGATACCCGCGTAGAAATCGTAGAGTACTCCGCCGATCACCAAGGCCAGACCGGCACCGATCTTCACACCCAACTTATAGAACGACAGGGCGTAACCAGCGTGTTGGGGACGAAAGGAATCGAGTATCAACGAATAAGCAGCCGGAGACAGACCCGCTTCTCCCACCCCTACACCCATCCTGGCTACAAACAACTGCCCAAAACTCCGGGTCATACCACAGGCCACGGTCATCAGACTCCAGAACATCACTGATCCTGAAATGAGGAAGCGTCGCGAGAAGCGATCAGCAAGCCGCCCCAGAGGTAATCCAGCAAAGGTATAGATCACAGCAAACGCGGCGCCCTGGAGTAGGCTGAACTCGAAATCCGTAATGCCGAAGTCTTCGCGAATAGGTCCTACCAGAAGGGAAAGGATCTGGCGATCGACAAAGGAAAATATGTAGGCGACGAACAACAGGGCGAGCACGTAACTGGCCGCGCCCAGCCCTGGGTATTCTTCATGGATCGGATTCTTCAATCGGTAATCAATGAGTTAGAGTTTCCCGATTTTAGAAGAAATTGTAGGTCAACTCTGCTCCAAAACGGCGAGGCTTGGTCAGAGGCGCGAAGGTACCGCCGCCCAATGACGAAGGTAGGGGCACTTCCCCACCCCAACTGACTTCATTAGTCAGGTTCTTAGCATACACACCAATTTCCCAATGCCCATCGTTGGAATAGAAGTCGATACCCGCATTGACGATATCCTGTTCTGGCAATGCGCCGTCATTGTCATCATCAAAAAACGACTCATCCCGATGAGAATAGCTCACCCGGGAAGCCATAGACCAACTCCCCAACTGCACGTCGTGCAGGAGGCCAATACTATAGGTCAGCTCCGGAGCACGGGGAAACTCGAGGTTCTTGTCGATACTATCCACAGCCCCATCACCGTTGATATCAAATACAACCTTGCTGTACTCGGCATCCAGATAACCCACATTCGCAGTTACAACCAGGTTATCGGTCAGGCTGAACACACCATCCAATTCGACACCAAAGTACTCTGTATCACCGGTGTTTTTGATGATGGCCGCGCCACCAGTCGGACCCGGATCAGGCCGCAGTACCACTCGCTGGATATCTTTACCCTCGTTGTAGAATAGTGCGCCATTGAATCGCCCTCGACTGAATTCGGATTTGAAGCCGATTTCCAAGCTATCAACCTGTTCCTGGTCAAATGGTCCCGGACCATTACTTACAGTATCAACGGCGGTGTTGCGCAGATTGTAACCACCAGATCGATGCCCGCGACTCAAGTTACCGTACAACCTTAATGATTCACTGAAGTCATACATCACACCAACTTTGGGCGACCAGCTATCCCAATCGTCCTCGCTGACAAAGTCGGGGGAGCAGGTTCCCTGGTCGACTCTGCATGGATTATTCGCATTCAAAGTCAAAGAAGTCACCTCAACTTCTTTATCTTCCTGCGTATAGCGCAACCCTGCCGACACCGTCCACTTCTCGCTGAGGTCGTAATCTACAGCGCCGAAAACTCCTAACGATTCCACCTGATAATCCCCGCCACCGTCCTGGGTAAACGCACCCCCGAATAACAGACGGCGTTCGTGTAGCAGGATATCGTTCTCAAAATAGAAGACGCCGGTGGTGAAGTTGATTCGGTCATCAATCAGCACGTTGTATCTTAGTTCGTTACTGAATTGCTCAGACTCATTCCATTCATCAGCGTGAAAGAAATGTAGTGGTTGGGCATCAACATCCAGCCGACTGAACCCTTCGTATTCGCGCCACCCGAAAATATTGGTGATTGTGCCGTTCTCGCCGACATCCCAATTCGCCTCCAGCGTGAACCGATGGGCCTCTGTTTCCTGCTCACCGGGCTCATCAATGGAAAAACTGAAATCGTCAGGATCATGATTGATTGGAGTGCCGTCAACGCCTCTGACGTTAGTATGAGACTGTGTCGCAGTACCCTCTGCGTCCGTATCGAGATACTCGTAGCGAGCCACCAACTCAAGCTTATCGGTGGGGTTCCAAACCACGGCGGGACGAACCATCAACTGCTCTATCCCACTATGATCTTTACCCGTGAACTGGTTCTCGTGCGGACCATCGTCATCATTAAAGAAAACGGTTAAACCCGCCCGAAGTGTGTCGCTGATGGGGCCTGACACTCTGGCGCTCAAATACTTGTTGTCGCCGCCCTCATTACTCTGCTCGTACGTCGTGCGCACCTTAGCCTCGAAAGTTTCCGAAGGCTTCTTGGTATTGATCAACACCGCACCACCCACAACGTTACGACCGAACAGGACTCCTTGGGGGCCGCGCAGCACTTCAATACTCGCCAGGTCAGGCGCATCGTAGAGAATGCCGGTGTTAACTCCTAGATACATCCCATCAATGAAAACCCCGACAGTGGGGTCAACCGAAACAATGGAACTGTTTATGCCTAGCCCTCTGATTGAGAAATTTGCAGTACCCCTTGTGGTCCCTACCTGGTCTAAGGAGACGTTTGGCATACTGTACGATAGATCAGTGAGATCCCGGATCTTCAGAGCATCAAGCTGATCACTCCCGAATGCGCTGATGGAAATGGGCACGTCTTGCGCCCTCTCCTCACGTTTGCGCGCAATGACTACAACCTCTTCCAGGATCGCATTGCTCGCTCGATGAACAACTTCCTCTGCAACAACCTGATGTGGCCAGGCAAGAATCCCTACCAGTAAGAAAACGCTTAGCGACTGAAACAACACCAGCCGCCGCCAAGATTGAAAAGTGTGAACATGACATTCGGATCGTAAGTACATAAAAAGCCCCTCGCCTTTTGGTAATTGCCAGCAACTCCCGTAGTAGGACTTGCTCTCTCCCGACTCCATTGGGTCAAATCTGAGTTAACCCGGAACTCGGCGCTCTCCCGGCAACCCATGCTCCAAGCCCTAAGACATCTGGCTTTCAATATAGAAAATGACTATTAACTCATTTTTGAATATTAGTTCATTATTCTTCTACTAACAAGTATTTCTGATAACGAATAGTTCAAATCACCTCTATCTGGTTTTCAATCAGCTAGGGTTATTGAAAAGCGGGACAACAGACTACGAGCATGTATTGCTCTGTATAGGCCTTTTCCAATGCAAAACACACACAATAGGGTGCCAACGGTATCTCCTGATTTGAAGCACCACTTATCAATCTAGATTGAGTTCATCGTATTACCATGATACTAATTAGTGCATAAATTACTTGGGGGCCGACGTGAGCAGTAATTCCGAAAGGTACGATGGGTTGTTATTCGATGCAGACAATCACTATTACGAAGCAGAGGATGCATTCACGCGATATGTTCCAAAGCGCATGCAAAAACGATGCGTGGAATGGGTGGAAATGAAGGATGGCAAAAAGTTCCATCTGGTCGCGGGTAAACTCAATAAATCCGTCGGCAACCCAACTTTCAACCCGGTTTCAAAACCCGGCGTATTGCGTGAGTACTACCATGGTAATCCTCGCGGCATGACATTCGTCGAACTGACGCACTCAGCACTTGGTCCAATGCCTCCGGAGTACATGGACCGAGAACAGCGCCTGGCGCGCATTGAAGATCAGGGGCTTGAAGCGGCGTGGTTGTTCCCTACCGCCGGAATTCTTTATGAACAACCCATGATTCATGATATCGATGCGATGTGCACGATGTTCGAGGGCTTCAATCGTTGGCTCGATGAAGACTGGGGGCTGTCTTATCAGGAGAAGCTTTTTGCCGCGCCCTATATCACGCTCGCCGATGTTGATTTTGCATGCCGTGAGCTCGAGTGGGCTTTAGAGCGGGATGCGCG
This sequence comes from Gammaproteobacteria bacterium, assembly GCA_002726655.1. Taxonomy (GTDB): domain Bacteria; phylum Pseudomonadota; class Gammaproteobacteria; order Pseudomonadales; family Azotimanducaceae. The sequence continues at coordinate 25,707 of PBRP01000011.1, read as the reverse complement.
CGTGCTCGTTATGCGCCCGTCCCCTGTCTACACCCGTGACGGATATTTTGCAGCATCGGATGAGCGCTTTGACCCGTTCTGGGCGCGAGTCAATGAGGCTGGCATTACCGTTGTCGCACATGTTGGTGCTAACGGTTACACAGCCAATGGTTATGGCGGTAACGCGGCACTGGCGACACTCGGCGGTGGACGCAAGCCCTCGGTAGCCGGTCTTATCTCCGAGCGAGTCATTTATGATTTTCTCCTGACTATGGCTTATGACAAATTGTTTGAGCGTTTTCCAAATCTTCGTATCGCTTCGGTCGAAAACGGGTCCGCTTTCTTAGGCGACCTCTTCATCAAACTGGAGCAATCAAAAATGAGGATGCCAAAATACTATAATCTGGATCCGGTTGAACTGTTCCGGCAACATGTATGGATCAACCCTTTCTGGGAAGACGAGATTTCGGACGTCGCTAAGCATATGGGCGCAGACCGTGTGATCTTTGGGTCCGATTGGCCTCACATGGAAGGCATGGAACACCCGCAAGATATCTTTGATGAACTCGACGGTATCGATCTAGCCGCACAACAACTGATATTGCATGACAATGCCGCGGCGCTTAATCAGCGCCTGGCATGAATGCGCCACACGAATCGATCTAACAAATCTTGAGAGCGTAAACTCATGAGCGGCCCGCTATCTGGCTTTAAAATTCTTGATCTATCTGCCGTCCTGTCTGGTCCGTTGGCTACTACCTGGTTATGCGACCAGGGCGCCGAGGTAATTAAGGTCGAAGCCTTTGACGGGGACATCATTCGCCACGTCCGCAAGAGTGACGATGGCCTAACGACAGTATTCGTCGCCAGTAATAGAGGGAAAGAGGCAATCGCCATAGACCTCAAGGCCAGGGCGGGCATCGACGTTGTAAAGAGAATTGTCGCAGAGGTCGACGTAGTGGTGCAGAACTTCCGCCCCGGTGCGATAGAACGGATGGGGCTGGACTATGACAGCTTGAAAGCACTCAACCCCAAGCTTATTTACTGCTCAATCTCAGGATTCGGCAACAAGGGACCTTACGCTAACAAACGTATATATGACCCGATCATTCAGGGAATTTCTGGTCTCACCGCTATACAGGGAGGAATCGGCAAGCCACCTAAGATGATCCGAACGCTGATACCCGACGTCGTGACGGCTCTGACAGCAGCACAAGCAATTACCGCGGCGTTGTTGTCCCGCGAACGCACAGGCGAAGGTCAACATGTCACGGTGGCGATGATCGACGCCATGATCTCTTTGACCTGGGCGAGCATGATGGCCAGCCACATGTTGCCCGACCAGGACAAAGTCAACAACACAGCTCCTGACAGGGGAGACGACCTGCTGTTTGAGACCTCAGACGGCTATATCACAGCTGTCGCGGTGTCAGAAATCGAATGGCAGGGATTGTGCCGTGCGCTGGACCGGGAAGAGTGGTTGGATAACGAACGCCTCAATACCCCAGCCGGCCGCACAACCAATACGGATGCGCTGTCCGAGTTATTGTCGCCCATTGTGCAAGCAAAGCCTTCGAAATACTGGCTCGATCTGTTTGACCAACATGGTGTGCCGTGCGGCCCGGTGCTCAGCCCTGCGGAGATACCCCACGACGAGCAGATCATAGCGAACGAATTAGTAGATGTTCTCGACCACCCGGGCATCGGCAGAGTCCGTCAGTCACGCCCTGCCGCAAGATTCTCCGGAACACCTGCTCACATTCAGGGACCAGCACCTAAAATTGGCGAGCACACCCGAACCATTCTAGATCGATTCAGTTTTTCAGAGGCTGAGATTGCCGATCTGTATTCCCAGAATGTTGTGCGCTGATTCAAGCTGTACGCTGATTCAAGCAAGGCTCACGCTAAGATTTGCCATCGACTTTCAGGAGCAACTTGATCAACAACCTGACGGAGTTCTTCAACTCTTCAATCCTTTCTGGATCATAGGGATCATACGTTAGCCGCTCACCCATCAGGGTTGGGAAACCACTGAAATAGAATCCGTTAACGCCAATCAGCATGGCAATCATCATTACCGGATCCAACTTCGCAAGCTTACTCTTCGCCTTTTGATCATCCACTGCATCAAACAGGTTCTGCAGAGTTTTGCCAAACATGGGGCCGATGATCGTCAGACTTTCTGGCGTGCCAGCGGCAGCTTCTCGCATAAACAACTTTGTCGAACTCGGACGCTCAATGCTGTATTGGATCATCGCCAATCCAATGTCTGTAAGCATTTCTTCGAGAGTACGCGACCCATCGAAATCTGCAGCTACTCGCATCGTTAGCGGTTTGAACACGTACCTCAGCGTTTCTTGATACAGCACCTTCTTGTTTTTGAAATGATAAAGTACGGCAGTCCCAAGTACATCTACAGGTTCGCCAACAGCATCGAGCGTGGTTCCCTCGTAACCATGTTCAGCAAACACGTGTTCAGCGGACTCCAGTATCTTGAGCTTGGTTCGCTCCGCCTTGGTGAGCCTGCCGTCCATCCGGCGTTTCGGCTCGGCATCGTCTACATTGTTTTGCGCATCCACTTTGGTACTTTTTGTCGACTTGGATGATGGCTTGGTGTTCTTATCTTTTTTCAATCTCAATACCTTTCTGCAACCAAACAAGTTGCGTCATGGAAAATTTGTGGCGGAGTATATCGGATTCCGCTTTGATCAGACAACAGACGGCGGGGAACCTTCACTACGTCCCAGTATAGCTGGGTTTACGCTTCTCGACGAATGCCAACGGACCTTCGACGGCGTCATTCGTTTTCAGCACGCGTACAGCCACCTCATCTTCGATCGTGTTTGCTTCGTCGAAGGAAAGTCCACTAGTACGCAGTACCACTTCCTTGCAGGCTTGGACGGCCAGAGGGGCATTTTCAGCGACAAGCGCGGCCAAGGACATCGAACGCTGGAGCAATGCTTCTGCTGGCACAATTTCGTTCAGCAACCCAATCCGATGGGCTTCTTCCACAGGCATCGCCTCCCCAGTAAAAAGGATCTGCATCGCCTTGGCATACGGTATCTGGCGCGCCAAACGGACCATTGAGCCACCTCCAGGTGCTATCCCTCGTTTCACCTCACTAAGGCCTAGTGTTGCGTGTGGTGCCGCGATCCGTAAGTCGCAAGCACCAACGACTTCGGTACCACCGGCAAGAGCAAAGCCATTTACAGCGGCTATAACGGGCTTATATAAATCAAAACCGCGGAGAATCGCGGTCATCTGAATCGACCGATCACTAAGCAAGGCTTCGTCCCACTCATCTGAGGGTTTCCGAGAACGGGTCAACAGCGGCAGCAACGAACCCAAATCCGCTCCCGCACAGAACGCCCGGTCGCCAGCACCGGTGAGTATCGCGACTCGAGCATCGGCATCATCGCGAAAACTCGCCCACGCGTTAGCAAGTTCTACCAACATCTGCGCATTCATCGCATTATGTTTCTCAGGACGGTTCATCGTTATGGTCACAATGTGGTCGCTCTTCTCGTAGATCACAGTAGACATACGTCCTCCAAAAAATAGGCAGCGGCGATTATTATTGAATAGTAAATCATTTTTGAGTATATATTCATATATACCACTGCGCACCCATCATCCGAAGAACAAGAATGATTTCAATTCGAACTCCCTGGTACTACGGCTGGACCATCGTTGCGATTGCGATGACGTATCAAGCCATCGTTTATGGTATTGCGATCTACAGCTTTACCTTCTGGGTACCGTATTGGGAAATTGACTTCGGCTCCGGCCGCGGCGAGATCATGCTTGTTTTTGTCGCCATCCAAGCCGGCATGGCACTGTTCGCCGCTTTTGCCGGTCGTGCTGCAGACAGTCTGCCTATCCGCTGGTTGGTGCTCTCTGGGAGTCTGTGTTTCGCCTGCGGGCTAGCGTTGTCCGCTTATGCACAGGCACTGTGGCAGGTCGGTCTGATTTTCTCGGTAACGATGGTGTGCGGCTTGCTAGCGGCTGGGTCCATCACAGCCCAGACACTCACTGCTCGCTGGTTCGATCAAAATAGCGGCATGGCCCTTGGCGTAGTGTCTACCGGCTCATCGATAGGTGGTCTACTTATGCCACTTCTCATGGTCTTTCTGCAAACCAGCGTTGGTTGGCGTGAGGCAAACTTGTGGTTGGCCGGACTGGTGATCATCGTCATAGTACCGGCAACCTTGTTAATCTACGACTCTCCTGCAAAAGCGGGCATCAAACCCATCGAAAAACCACACCCGGCTGCCTCGGAAGTAGAAGTGGAACATCATCAGGATTGGACCTTAGCTCGCATCCTGAAGACACGCTCATTCTGGGCAATGGCATTCTGCTTTACCGTCATTTCCACAATTTTCATCGCAATTCAGCAAAACCTGGCACCATTGGCACAGGACAGTGGCATCAGCGCAATGGCCGTTTCTACAGCCGTCGCCGTCATGGCGTTCGTCATGATTGGCGCCAAACTGGTGTTTGGCTATCTGGCCGACCAAGTCAATCTTCGATACCTCTACCTCACCACCACCGCTGCTCTGGCTGCCGTGTTACTGATGCTGAATCTTTACGAGGTTACCTATGTCCTGCTGCTTGTCGTTGCCTGTCTGGTCGGGATAGCGGCGGGTAGCAGCATGCCTCTTTCAGCTTCGATCATTCGAAGGGCATTCGGTCCGCTGTCGTTTGGACGGGTAAAAGGGTTGCTGTATACAGTCATCAGCTTCTCTGCCATTGGTCCATGGGTTGCAGGCTTTATCTATGACGCGACCGGTGGCTACGAAACAGCGTGGCTGGTGCTTGGTTTACTACTCGTTCCAGCCATCTTCGCGTCATCAGGACTGTCAGGGAAAATACCTGCAGGGATTACCAGCAAACAAACCGATTTAACCGCCAGCTAGCCACTTAGTTGAACGTTACCATCACCCACCTAAACTAGCTTCAACTGGGAGGAGCACACAAAATGCAACACTATCAGGGACGGCTTTTCGATGCCGATAATCACTACTACGAATCACGCGACGCCTTTACGCGCCACGTCCCAAAAAACATGCAACCTCGCTGCGTACAATGGGTGACCATGGCAGACGGTCGTGAATATCATTCCATCGCGGGCAAGATCGATCGTTTCACGAACCCGACATTCAACCCCATTTCCAAGCCTGGTGTTTTACGTGAACTCTTTCGAGGTAATCCCAACGCTACGACCAGCGCGGAACTCATCCGTTCGTCACTAGAACCCATGCCACCAGAATATATGGATCGCGAAACGCGCATCTCTCGTATGGACGAGCAAGGTCTGCAGGCTGCCTGGCTTTTCCCCACTCTGGCCATACTGTACGAAGAACTGCTGAAAAACGATGTCGACGCGCTATGCTCTCTCTACTCAGCGTTCAATCAATGGCTCGATGAAGACTGGGGCTGCAACTACCAAAACCGATTATTCGCAGCCCCCTACATATCTCTCGCCGATGTGGACTGGGCCTGTGCGGAACTGGACAAAGCCCTAAAAAAAGATGCTCGGGTACTGGTCATGCGCCCCAGTGCTGTCTATACACGCAATGGCCCACGTAACCCAGGCGCCAAAGAATTCGATGCCTTCTGGTCGCGGGTGAACGAAGCCGGTATCACGGTCGTTGCGCACATCGGAGCTACTCGCCACGACAGCAATGGCTATGACGTCAAAAACCAGGACGTGCTCAGCATGGGTCCCAGACCCAGCGTTACTAATTTCCATCGGGCGCGAAACATCAACGACTTCCTAGCGAGTTTGGTGTTCGACAGGTTGTTTGAGCGTTTCCCGAACCTTCGCATCGCGTCGGTGGAAAATGGATCCGAATTTCTGGGCGACTTGCTGAGCGCGTTCGCCCACAGCAAAGAACGCACACCCTCGTTTTATACCGACGATCCGGTAGATAGCTTCAAAGAGCACGTGTGGATAAATCCATTCTGGGAGGATGACATCGAAGACATCATTGCTCACATGGGTGAGGAGCGCGTCATCGTCGGTTCAGACTGGCCTCACATGGAAGGGCTCGAACATCCACGTGACATTTTCGAAGAGATCGACAACATTCACCCTTCGGTGCAGGCGAAGATCCTGCATGACAATACCGCATCGCTGAATCAGCGACTTGGAGACTGAGTATGAGTGAAACCCTCAATCGGCGGGACGCGCCCTTCGGCGATGGTCTGGCCCATGTAGATGAACTTGATGGGAGATTACCCCGATGAGCAAGAACAATCCTGACCATGAACCTGTATTAATCGAAGAAACCCACGGCAACGTTCGTATTCTCACGCTAAATCGAACAGCGAAGAAGAATGCGTTGTCTAATCAACTCGTGAGCGCAATCGTTAATGCCATGGATCGTGCAAATGAAGATGTCGACATAAGGGTCATTGGCATAACTGGCGCAGGCGACACATTCTGCGCGGGTGCAGACTTGAGCCCGACAAATAAACGCGATCGCGCGACGGACACCATTGAAACCACCGTCCAGCTCGTTACCGGCATACGATTGCGATGCCAAAAGCCTGTCATTGCTGGACTCAATGGCCTGGCCATCGGCGCCGGGCTGTCGCTGGCCATGTGCTGTGACATACGCATGGCCAGCAGCGCAGCCACCTTTCACCCGGGTTATGCGCGCGTAGGTACGTCACCCGACTGCGGCCTGACCTGGTCCTTACCCCATGCTGTGGGCTACGAGCGTGCGATGCGATTTCTTCTGGAAGTCGAATTTATCGATGCACAACAGGCGCTCGCCATCGGCCTGATAGGAGAGGTGACTCCAGCAGATTCCTTCGCCCAGGCATTCCTCGCTTACTGTCAGAAAATTGCAGAGGTAGCCCCTCTGGCCGCGTCGCAAACCAAGCTGCAGGTTTCACAACTGGGATTACCTGAGGATCTCGAAGCGCTGGTACGAAGTGAACTGCGCTACACAGGCAAAGGGCTGGCAAGTGATGACGGTAAAGAGGCAGTGCGGGCAATTTTTGAGAAGCGCAAACCTGAATTCACCGGCAAATAACCCCGATAGGAAGGAAACTACCATGTCAAAGAACGCGAAGCGGGACACTCCCGAACAGGAAGAATTCAGGCGCTATTGCCGTGATTGGTTGGCCAGCAATGTCCCTGCAGCTCCGAACTTCAAACCGCTTAAAAACGGCGCAGAAGTCGCCACCCAGCAACATCTTGAGTACTACAGCGTATGGCAGAAATCGGCCTACGACGCCGGACTGGTCGGCTGCGACTACCCCGTCGAGTACGGCGGTGGCGGCAGAACGCATTGTCAGTCTATTGCCAATCAGGAGATGTTGCGCGCCAAGACTCCAATACTGCCCGGAGCAATTGGCCTTGGCATGGCAGCGCCAACGATCTTTTTTCATGGATCCGAAAGCCTGAAGCAGCGCTTGTTACCTAAATTGCTGTCCGGTGAAGAACTATGGTGCCAGGGATTCAGCGAGCCCGGCGCCGGTTCCGACCTCGCCAGCGTGCAGACTTTTGCCGAACGCAGAGGAGACAAATGGGTCATCAACGGGCACAAGGTCTGGACCTCAACGGCACAGTTTGCGACCTGGATGATTCTGCTTGCACGCACCGATAAATCCGACAAATACAACGGACTTACCTACTTTGTAGTGCCGATCAAATCAGAGTTAGGCAAGTCGGTCACCGTTCGACCGCTGATCAAGATCACTGGTGAGACTGGATTCAACGAAGAGTTGTTTGATGACCTGGAAATAGACGATGCCTTCAGGCTCGACGATGTTGGCAAGGGTTGGCAGGTCGCCATGACCACCCTTGCCCACGAACGTGGCGCCGGACCTCTCACCACCCCTATGTCCGGAGGACAGGGGCTTGCCGAGGACAAAGACTCCAAGCCCAAATCCGAGCGTAGTGAGTTTCCCTTGATTAAGCTCGCACAACACTGCGTACGCAATGGTGAACCCGCAATAGACGACCCGGTCATCCGTGACAAGGTCATGAATATGCTGATCCGCCAAGTAGGCATCAAACAGAACCGCAGACTGCGCCGCGTACCCGGCCTGGCAGATTCGCAAAGGCTGACACTGCAGGACAAGCTGCTGGGTACCGAATATCTCCAGGATTCCGCGGCACTTGCGCTGGAGATAGAAGGACCCGCGGGCACACTATCCAACTTCGACAGTGCAGCACCGGACAATGGTATGTGGCCGTTGGCTTATCTGAGCTCATTCGGCGGCACCATTGCAGCAGGCACCAGTGAAATCCAGCGCAACATTCTTGGTGAGCGCATCTTGGGTCTGGATAAGAGTAAGTAAGCAAGGAGAGAACATACCGTGACTGCAACGAGTAAAACGATACAACAACCAAAAGATTTCGGCTTTGATGCCGATGCTCTCGCATTGAAAGATGTGGCAGAAAAATTCTTCCAAGACAATTTGCCAACGCAAAAACTGCATGCCCTTGTCGCCCACGACTCTAATCTGGAGCACGGCACGGTTTCTCGCTGGGACGCCGACCTCTGGCAACAGATCGTAGACCTTGGGTGGCTGATGGTCAGCGTGCCTGAAAGGGTGGGTGGCATGGGTATGTCCGCGGTTGCTGTTGCCACATTGGTGGAGCAGGCTGGACGGGCCGCACTGCCCGGTCCGCTTGTTCCCACACTGAATGTGTCCTACATCCTGGGCGCCTGTGGTACCGACAATGCAGACGCGGCATTGAGCCTCATCTGCGAGGGTTCAACCTTCAGCTATGCGGCCTGTAACAAATCCGGCTCATGGGAACACGATACCAGTGATCTGGTGATCGAAGGCGGCAAACTAACTGGCGAAGTCCATTTTGTTCAGGACGCGCAGAAAGTTGACTACTTTCTCGTCAATGCAAAACTCGTCAACGATAATCAGGGTGTTGATACCACCCTGGTGGCCGTACCTGCAAACGCAGAGGGCCTGTCGATAATGCCCAACGCTATCATCGATCTCACCAGGGACCAGGCCCGCTTACAATTTGATCAGACACCCATTGAAAACCAACAAATTGTCAGCGCGCCCGGAAAGGCGTTAGAGGCCCTACGCCTGGCAACACCGGCGCTACTGGTAACGATCAGTGCCGATATCTGTGGAGCAGCGGAGTGGCAACTCCAGACCACCGCGGAGTACGCGCGCACCCGCAAGCAGTTCGATCGCAACATTGGCTTTTTTCAAGCGGTTAAACACCCCCTGGCCGACTTCATGATTGCCATCGATCTGGCACGATCGCACCTGTACAACGCCGCGTGCGCAATCGACTTTGAACCCGAAAAAGCCGAGCAGTTCGCCCGCATGGCCAAGGCGGCAGCTTCTGATGCGGCAGCCTTCGGGTCGAAAAAATCAGTCCAACTCCATGGCGGCATCGGCTTTACATGGGAATGTTTCGTGCACATTTATATGAAACGCCAGCTTCACAGCCAGACTCTTCTAGGCGACGCCAGTCACCAACGCGCGAAGTTAGCCGAGCTGATACTCAGCCAGAGCTGAATCGGACACGCAGTTCATCGAATAGGAATCTCAGCATGATGCACATTGGAATTCAGGCCGAAAGCACACCAGATAAGCCTGCCTACGTCATGGCAGCTACTGGTCTGACCGTGACTTATAGAGAGTTAAACGAAAAGTCGAACCAAGGTGCGCAACTATTCCGTTCTCTGGGTCTCGTACCAGGAGATCACATCGCGATGTGCATGGAGAACAATGAACACTTCCTACAGATATGCTGGGCAGCTCAACGCGCAGGCCTCTACTACACATGCATCAGTTCAGGACTCACCGCGCCCGAAGTTGCCTACATAGTCGACAATTGCGACGCAAAAGTCTTCATAGGCTCCAATGAAAAACTCGACCTCACCACGGATTTATTTGAGTGTCCGAATCTTGTCGCTCGCTACCTTGTCGGTAGCACAACCAATGACATGGAGTGCTGGGAGGATGCCACCGCCAGCCAGCCTGCGACACCCATCAGGGATGAAATTGAAGGGGGGCTGATGCTGTACAGCTCAGGTACCACGGGTCGTCCGAAAGGCATCAAACGCCCGTTGTCTATGAAGCCATTCGGCTGCGACCCTGGGCTTGCTGCGGTCGCCGAAATGTATGCGTTCGACGAGAACATGATCTACCTTTCTCCAGCACCGCTTTATCATGGAGCGCCAATAGGTTTCTCCATGACAGTACTGCGCCGTGGCGGCACCGTGGTCGTTATGGAGCACTTCGACGCAGAGCGGGCATTGGCGCTTATCGAAGAGTACAAAGTGACCCACTCTCAGTGGGTGCCCACTATGTTTGTGCGCATGTTGAAGCTCCCGGAAGCGGCCCGTGCGCGTCATGACTATTCGTCCCTGCGCTACGCCGTCCATGCGGCAGCACCATGTCCGGTCCCCGTCAAAGAAGAGATGATTAACTGGTGGGGACCCATCATCTACGAATACTACGGAGGTACCGAAGGCGTAGGTTTATGCAAGATCGACAGTCATGAATGGCTGACCCACAAAGGCAGTGTGGGTAAACCGGTGGGCTCCATCGTTCACATCCTGGATGAAGAGAGCGAGGAGGATCTTCCTACCGGAGAACTGGGTGCGATCTATTTCGAAAGCAGGGCGAGGTTTGAATACTACAAGGATCCAGAAAAAACCAAGGGCGCAGCCAGTAAACAAGGCTACACAACGCTTGGGGATGTGGGCTACGTTGACAAAGAGGGGTATCTCTACCTGACCGACCGAAAGTCTTTCATGATTATCTCGGGCGGGGTCAACATCTATCCCCAGGAAACCGAGAATTGCCTGATCACCCACCCGGGTGTTGCAGATGTCGCAGTGATTGGTGTACCCAATGAGGAATTTGGTGAGGAAGTGAAGGCTGTCGTACAACCACAAATCATGGCCGATGCCTCACCTGAACTCGCCGAAGAACTCATCGAATGGTGCAAGCAGCACATCAGCCACATCAAGTGCCCGCGTACGGTAGATTTCATGGAAGAGCTCCCCCGCCATGCCACCGGGAAGCTCTACAAACGGCTGCTCAAGGATCAGTACTGGGGAAACAACGACTCGAGGATCGTCTAAGGCGAACATTTTTTTAATCACGAAAGGAGCAACATCAAGATGTCAGACGTCCAGGCAGTTGATGATCTAATGGGGGAACTCGATTTTTCCCCAACGGCACTGAAATCCAAATATCTTGAGGAGAGAGATAAACGTATCCGAGAAGAAGGCAATGACCAATATACCGAGGTCACTGCCGAATTTTCACATTACGTTGACGACCCCTACGCAGAAGCAGTCGAGCGGGAACCACTGTTCGACGAAGTTGAAGTGGCCATCATCGGTGGCGGCTTTGGAGGTCTGCTGGTGGGCGCGCGATTGCGCGAAGCTGGGTTCGAAGATATTCGCGTCATCGAAAAAGCATCGGATTTTGGAGGTACCTGGTATTGGAATCGTTATCCCGGTGCCCAGTGTGATGTAGAGGCGTACTGCTACTTCCCGCTGCTTGAAGAATTGGGCTACATGCCAAAACATAAGTATTCCTTTGCTCCAGAAATCTTTGAGCACAGCAAAAGAATTGCACGGCACTATGACCTGGACAAGAACGCCTGCATGCAGACTTGCGTCACCGAACTCAAGTGGGATGACTCGATAGACCGCTGGATCATCAAAACTGATCGAGGGGATGCGATGAAGGCCAAATATGTTGCGATGGCCAACGGACCATTGAACAGACCCAAACTACCCGGCATACCAGGCATCAATAAGTTCAAAGGATTCACTTTCCACACCAGCCGTTGGAACTATGCATACACCGGCGGCGACGCCTCCGGCAACCTGACCGGACTGAAGGACAAACGGGTCGGCATTATTGGTACAGGCGCCACCGCAATCCAGTGCATACCCCATCTTGGCGAATCAGCAGAACAGCTATTTGTATTCCAGCGAACACCATCGTCAATAGATGTGCGCAACAACTCGGAGACAGACCAGCAATGGGCTGAGTCTCTGCAGCCTGGCTGGCAGAAAGAACGCATGGAGAATTTCAATGCGCTGGTCTCTGGAGCGGACCGAGACGTAGACATGGTTTCAGACGGCTGGACGGAAATCATCAGAAACCTGACTGGAATAGTGGCCAAACAAGCCAGTAAGAGTTTAGGACGCCGGCTGACGAAGGCAGAAAGGGCTCATCTGATGGAGCTGACTGACTACAAGAAGATGAATCAAATCAGAGAGCGTGCAGAAGCCATTGTTAACGATCCCCAAACAGCTGAAGCATTGAAGCCCTGGTATCGCCAATTCTGTAAACGACCTTGTTTCCACGATGAATACCTGCAGACCTACAATCGAGACAACGTCACATTGGTAGACACAAATGGTAAGGGAGTTGAACGACTCACCGAAAACGGCGTAGTGGCCAACGGTAAAGAATATGAACTTGATTGCCTGATTTTCGCCACCGGTTTCGAGGTAGCAACTTCCTACACCAGGCGAGCAGGTTACGACATCATCGGTAAGCACGGCCAGACTTTGAGCGATCACTGGGCAGATGGGCTACGCACCTTGCACGGTCTGCATAGCCACGGCTTCCCAAACTGTTTCTTCATAGGAATCACACAAGGTGCCAACACCGTCAACCTGCCCCATGCACTCGACGAACAGGCGAATCAACTTGCCTATATTCTTAGTGAAGCTCGTGCCCGCGACGCATCAACAATTGAAGCCAGTGCAGAAGCAGAGCAGCAGTATCTTGATGAAATTAAGCGCCTGGCCAATATCGGCCAGAGGTTTTACAGCGAATGTACGCCCGGCTATTACAACGGCGAAGGAACGTCTGGCAACAGTGGTGGTTTTTTCTCAAACATGTACGGCGGCGGCTCGATCCGCTTCTTCAAATTACTTGAGAGCTGGCGATCAGACGGAGACCTCAAAGGTCTTGAGCTGAAATAGCGGTAGCTTGTTTACTCCGGTCTTTCGAACGAGGGACCGGCGAAGCGGCTCCTGCGCTTTCGGCCAGTTTTCGGCGCAGCTGATCTGGGTCCGGCAGTTGCGCCACCATCCACGACCAGCGTGTGACCGGTGATGAATGCTGCTGCATCACTGGCCAGAAACAAGGCCGCATTGGCGATATCTTGCGGCTGCCCCACGTGCGGATAAGGTTGTAGCCGCTCGAGTCCTGATTCAACTTCCTCTTTATTATTGCCAGCTATCCCAAAAAGAATTGGTGTGGAAATACCGCCGGGGGCGATGCAATTCACTCGTATGCGATCACGGGCGAACTCAAGCGCCGCGCACTTTGTGAGGTGCGCGACCGCGGCTTTCGCTGCGCTATAGGAAAACAAGCCTGTAGCGCCCTCGAGGCCACCGGTCGATGAGGTCGAGATGATCGAGCCACCACCAGCCGCGCGCATCGGTGCGGCGGCGTGCTTCATACCAAGGAATACGCCACGTAGGCAGACCGCCTGGGTTCGGTCCCACTCTTGGACCGATACATCTTCAAGCGGGCCGATGGCGCCACCTATGCCTGCGTTGTTGAACATGATATCCAAGCGACCAAACGTGTCCATCGCGCACTCGATGAGCGCTTTAATGTCCGGCTCGGCGGATACGTCGGTGTGCTGAAACACAGCTTCGTTACCACTCCCGGAGGCGAGCTGCACAACGTCTTCGCCATCGGAGTCGTTGAGGTCCGCTACCACGACATTCGCACCTGCCTGAGCAAAGAGCAGGGACGCAGCGCGCCCCATACCGCTCGCGCCGCCTGTGATGATGGCGACTTTTCCATTCAGGTCATACATCATCTTTTCCTTCAGTTTCGATACCTCGCTCCTGGCGATAGCGCGACCAACGCTCAAAGGATTCGTTTATTGCTCTATGACGTGCATCAACAATGGGTTGAAGGTGAGGGTGGCTGAAAATGTAGGCATCGTTCGCCAACACAGCCGCAAGGACCATATCACCGACGACGGACGCATCGAGCATGTCCGACAGTACACTCTCCCCCATGGCAAGCTTGCCCATACCAAGCTTCGAGGTGTCTTTAACCAGCTGCAGACTGTCCGGCCGATTACGCCCGGAGTTTGAGACATTTGTAATCACACCGCCCGGGCAAAGCACTGACGTGCCAATGTCGAAGCGTGCCAGATCCGTGCGCATGACCTCAGAAAGACCCACCACCGCATACTTGCTGGTGGTATAGATACTGCCGCCAGGAATAGGCATCTGCCCTGCCATGGAAGCCGTATTCACAAAGTGGCCGCCTTCACCGTGGGCTTTGATACGGTCAACGAAAGTCTTCACGCCGTTGATGACACCGTCTACGTTGACGCTCATCACCCAATCCCAATCTTTGTAGTCCATTTTGTCGACACGACCGGCTACCGCGACACCAGCGTTGTTACACACAACGTGTACTTTGCCAAAGGCATCAATCGTCTGCTGAGCCGCCTGCTCCATGGCGCCGCGATCGGTCACGTCGACCTGCAGGTAAATCAGCTGCGCAGCGGATGATTCGAACTCATTCCTAACTCGATCGAGGGCCTCCTGTTCGATATCTGCCACCGCGACCTTCATGCCTGCGGCTGCAAATGACTGCACCATTCCCAGGCCGATACCGCTCGCCCCACCGGTGACAAACGCCACCTTACCTTTAACATCTTTCATAACGTACCTTCTTCATGGAGACAGTCTTAGCCCGGACTTTGGGTACCTGGAATATCGATACCAAGCAGTCGAGCTGCATTCTCACCCAGTATTTTGGCTCGTTGCGCATCACTCAAACGGCCCATCTGACGCTCGATTGCAGCAGTTGAATGTGGCCATGTGCCCTCCGGGTGAGGGTAGTCGCTGGCCCAACAGAAGTTGTCGACTAAGTCGAACTCCGCTGCAAGCGCCAATCCCGATTGATCTTCACCGAAAGTCGCATAGCCCTGGCGGCGAAAGTAGGTGCTTGGCAACTCGGGAAGCTTCGGTTTGGCCCACATGTGGTGTTTGCGATAGGCCTCGTCCATGGCTTCCAGGCTCCAGGACACCCAGCCGATGCCGGACTCGACTGCCGCGAAGCGGAGTTTCGGGTGACTTTCGCAAATACCCGACGCACACAGTAATACCAGCGGTTCGATATTGGTGACACAACAATGCGCAACGTAGTTGGCTACCGCACCGCCCGGCCCCCGTGCAGTGGCCGGAACACGGCCAGTACTGACATGGAAAGTAGCCGGCATGTTGGTATCTTCAAGAGCAGACCAGATCGGATCGAATTCAGGCAGGTTATAGTTGCGCTCTTTAGGCGGTTGCGGTCCGTAAACTGGTTTGTTGGGCAAGCACACACCGCGGAACCCGAGTTTTGCAACGCGTTCAATTTCCGCGACTGCAGCGGGTACGTCAGTGGTGGTGATAAACGCCATGGGAAATTGGCAATCCCAATGATTTGAATACCAATCCCTGGCCCAATTGTTCCAACCCTCACAGAACCGCATGGCCAGCATGGGATCATCATTAGCGATCTGCGCAGCAAGGAACGCGGCGCCAGGAAAAATAATTTCTGCGTCGACACCATCGCGAGCATTGTCTTCAACACGCTGGTCGGCAAAGCGGCCTGAGTAGAATCGCTCGAGGTCATCACCGGCCATCTTCGAGCGATCAAGCAGGTGTGAGGGTAAAGAAGGCCCTTTATCTTTAGGTTCCCGTACACCTTCCTTGCGTTCCTGGTCCATCTCTTTGTCACGGCGGGCGCGGCGGGCCTGTAGTTGCTCGTTCACCTCGTCAGAGATATAACCGTTCATCCAATCCTTCGGTTCAATCGCATGGCAGTCCGCCGAGATCACGTACAGCTTACTCTCGTCTTCTGGCCTAACTGTACGCTCCCAACCTGCGTGCCCTGGCGTTTGTGTACGCCATGTTTGAGCCGCCAACAATTGTTCTTCGATGTCTGCTTGCTCGGTCATGTTATTTCCTTCCGGTTAGTCCTGCGGCTCACTTGAGTCCGAGATCAGTATGCCGGCATCGATGCGCGCATCGATCGATGCATCGGCAAGACCCAGCCAATCATTCAACACAGATCGGTTGTGTTCACCTCGATGCGCTGCTGGACCACGCACACCGCTGGTGGCGTTGGAGAAGCGATAGGGCGAGTCGGCTATGGGACGGGTGCCACCGGCACGATCGTCAATCTGCACGATCATGCCTCTGTGTTTGAGGGTCGCTTGAGCTTCAAGATCATGAGGATCACGCACCTGCCCCCAGGGTAAATCGATGGTGTCCATCAATTCGCCAAGTTGCTCGATGTTTTCACACTGCTTCAGCCGCTCTTCGATGGCTTGATTGCGCAAAGCTATCTTTGTGTTGAGATCTGCTCCCTCGGGAGTCGGGTCCGCCAGACCACCGTGACGGTTAAGCTTTTTGAACAACAGCTTCATATCCGTGGCTATAAACACCTGTCCGAATGGCAGATCAACGATTGGGCAAACCGGCAGGGTGTCGACTGCGTCTTCCATTTCGAAATGCGCACGATCGTCGGTGGCAAAAGTGGCATCCATCATGGACATGTCTATGTGTTGCCCCCTACCTGTCTGGTTACGCATGGTGAGTGCAGCCAGTACAGCTATCACGCCATGCAGGGACGCATTCGTATCCGCAGTGGACAGTGGCAGATCTCCTGGTGGCGTACCGTTACGCTGAGCCATTCTGTGCATCAATCCAACTTCGGCGTGCACTACCGGCGCATAAGAGGGTCGATGTGACTCAGGGCTATCATGGCCGAACCCAGAGATCGACAGCATGATGAGCTTTGGATTCTCTGCGCTCAACACGGCGAAATCGACGCCCAGCCTACTCATGACACCGGGACGATAGTTTTCCAGGACAATGTCCGCCACAGCGGCCAGCTCCTTTGCCACTGCCACCGCGCCGGATTTGCGCAGATCAAGACAGACGTTGCGTTTCCCGGCATTCTGCTGGTTGAACATGCCGGAAATACCCTGAATGTTCTTGCCATGAAGGCGCGTATTGTCACCGTCCGGCGGTTCGACTTTGACCACATCGGCGCCAAGATCTGCCAGCAGTCGACCGGCAAAAGGTCCGGCTACCACACGTGAAAAATCCAGAACTTTTATGCCTTCCAACGGATATTGCATGGATACGGAGCTCCTGGCGATTAAGCGGGTGAAAATACGGGCAGCACCACGTCACAACCCACAATATTGCTTATCATTCGAGGCCCCTCTTCCAACTCAACCACGGCGAACGCAACCACTCACCCGCACCCCGCATCTCCAAACGCTTGGACATCGTGGTTTCTACTGATGGCATGCCTTCTTCCCCTTAGACGGTGTTTGTCTATTCAGTGGATTCAGATCCTCGATAATTGTTGCCGAACGTTTCCTCACGCCACTTGAGCGCAGCCTTTAGACCATCTCGTTCTGACCTGCGCATAAACTCATCGCCGCCCTCACCGTCTTCGGGTCGGGGGGTATACAAGCCCTGGTCACGGAAACTGGAGAGCGCCAACAGATCGACACTGGCGGCAATGCCCGTTTTAAAGCCCATAATCTCGAACTGCCGGTTGATACTGCGTTTAGTCATCATGATCAGGTCAGTCGGTGTCAACGCAATCATCTGCGCAAGCTCTTCGGTGCGTTCTTCGAGCTTATCTTCCGGTACGGATTCGGATGCCCATTGAGCTTGAGCCGCCTCGATGCCACTCATGGGTTCGCAAGTAAACATGTAGTACTTGGCTTTGGTCATGCCCACCAACCATGGAATGTATTGCAGATTCCCCGGCGACCAGTTGCGTCCCACCGGCCAGCCTATCTTGGCATCGTCTGCAACAATTCTGAGGTCACAGAAACCGGCCAGCTCGGTACCGCCAGCAAGACAGGCGCCATGGATCTGAGCGATCACGGGTTTTTGCAGATCGAATAGCGTCATATATACGCGCGCGTGTTCCAGATCGTAGGACTGCCACAAACGATCCCGTTTTGGACTAATGTAGCCCCCGGGTGGCATATTGCGTTGGCGCTCACCTTTCTTGACCGGAGTCATGTCGTAACCTGCGCAGAAACTTGGCCCCTGCCCCTTGATAATGATCACGCGTATCGAGTCGTCGAGCTCCAACAACTTGGCCGCCATCTCAATCTGCAGCAGACGTTCATAGCCCAGCGGGTTGCGCTTCTCAGGCGAGTTCAGCACGATCCTGCCGATCGGCGCATCCCGCTCGATCTCGATGAGATCGAACTCAGGCATCTCGACGCTTTCCCGCCGGTACGGGGGCGACCATTTCACCATGCGCGGCTGTTCCGGCTTTGTGTCTGATGAACTCATATATCTCTCTCCATTTGGACTGATTAACTGCTCGGATCGACGTTGAGTCGCGCTACTTCTGCCATCAGCCGTAACGCCTCTTCGTTACCACTGACGGTGAGTCCTGTGATCCCGCTGTCTTCCCAATCTCTAAAACGATTCTGAATGCGTGCCCTGTCGCCTACCAAAGCACCCTGATCGACAAACTCATCCGGTACTGCCTCAATTGCCTCTCGCTTCTGCTTGGCAAGAAACAGTTCTTGTATGCGTTCCGCCGCATCACCAAATCCCCGACGGATCATCATTTCTTTGTGGAAGTTCTTGGTCTTGTGCCCCATGCCACCAACGTACAGGGCTATGTTCGGCTTTAACCGGTCGAGGGCGGACTGAACATCGTCCGTTACGACAACTGCGGCGCCCCCTTGCGCCTCAAACTGACTGTGCTCTTTGCCTGCCTTGGCGAGGCCTTGCGCAATCCAGGGCTCATAGGTCTTGTAGGTCTCCGGCACCAGCCCCAGCGGTAGCCAGCCGTCAGCGATTTCGGCCGTGAGTTTCACCGTAGACTCCATACCGGTACCGAGCCAGATGGGAATCTCCGGATTCATATGCAATATTGATTTGAGTGGCTTACCCACGCCCAGCGCACCTTCGCCAGTGTAAGGCAAAGAAATCTCCTTCCCTGCGTGCTCCACGGGCTCTTCACGAGCGAGAACTTTCTTCATGATCGTGACGTAGTCTTTGAGCCGGTAGTAAGGCCGGCCCCACGGTTGCCCATACCAGCCTTCGACAATCTGCGGTCCCGATACCCCGATGCCACAGATCACACGGTTGCCACCCGCCAGGGCATCAATGGTGGCGATCGTCATGGCCGCGTTAGCCGGAGTTCTTCCAGCCAGCTGAATGACTCCCGTTCCAAGCCTGATGCGCTCAGTTTTTGCCGCAAGGTAGGCCAACGGTGATAATGCGTCGGACCCATAAGCTTCCGCGGTCCAGACGCTGTCATAGCCAAGACGCTCAGCCAGTTGAACCTTCTCAACTGGCAGACGCATCTCACCACCCGAATACCCGATACTCAATCCAAGCTTCATCGTTCCCCCCTTGTGCACCCCAGTAGAACTAGTATCATAGTTATCGTTCTATTTGAAGTAAACAGGAAGTGTCTTAATGGCCGCAAAGGAACTCAACGAACGGGCTGCAACACGCGTTGCCCGCAATATCGTCAGCGATATCCGCGAGCGCTCATTGAGACCCGGAACAAAGCTCGAACCAGAACACGTCATGGTGGATAAACAAGGCGCTGCACGCGGTACTGTGCGTGAAGCACTGAGGTTTCTCGAGTTTCAGGGCGCGCTACGCATCAAAGCAGGTCCAGGTGGCGGCCCCATAGTAAATGTGCCCGGGCTGGACCATCTGACCAGTGCGCTCTCATTACAGTTACAGTTTGCGAATGCAACTTTTCGATCAGTGCTCGATGCACGAAAATCGATCTACCCGATACTGGCGGCCGAGTCCGCGCGCAACGCAACGCATCAGGATATCGCGGCACTCCACGAAAGCTTGAACAGTCTACGCGCCACTTTTGGTGATCCGAAATCATCGGTACAGGAAGCCCGTCGCTTCTACGAACTGGTGGCATCGGGTTCAAAAAACTTAGTACTGGCTTTTCTCGTGAGTGCATTACACCGTATGAGCGAACATTCAAATGTTGAATACGACGCTGACCATTGGAAGGCGCACCTTCGACAGTCTGAAAAAATGCTGCAGGCCATCGAACAAGGTGACGCAGAAACAGCACAAGCTATTTCAACCCAAACCCATGACGCTGCCATCCGCTATTGGCAGAAAAATTTTCCAGACACTCTGAACCAACCTATATCCTGGGTCACGGCAGAGACGGAACCCACCAATTAGATTGCTATTTCTCGATCAGGAGATACCTATGACTACCCCTATTCATGATGACGTGATTGGTGTTCCACTTGAGGAACTTGATGTCAGCCGGCCAGAGATATACCAGAACGATACCTGGCAGCCCTGGTTCGAACGCCTGCGCAAAGAGGCACCTGTTCATTTCGTAGCCGACAGCGCCAATGGTCCTTTCTGGTCGGTCACCAGCCATCAGCTGATCAAAGAAGTGGATACCAACAACAGCATCTTTTCATCAGAAAAAGGGGGCATCTCGATCGTCGACCTGGTGACACCAGAAGGTCAGATCCAGGGAAAGAATTTCATCGCTATGGACGAACCGGACCACGCCAAACAACGGTTGGCGGTATCTCCATCTGTGGCACCCAAGAATCTGGCGGAATTTGAGCCGCTGATCCGGAAGAACGTCATCGACATCCTGGAAAACTTACCTGTGGGTGAGACCTTCAACTGGGTACAGGAGGTATCGATTGAGTTGACCGCCAGAATGCTGGCCACGCTGTTCGACTTTCCTTACGAGCAACGCCGCAAACTGGTTCACTGGTCGGATATCGCCACTGCCGTGCCTCAGGTGACCGGCGATGACAGCATCGACATGCAGGAGCGCTATGATGAGCTCATGGGTTGCGCTGCCGCATTCTATAATCTGTGGATGGCGAAGGCAGGCCAGCCACCCTCTTTCGACCTCATCTCCATGTTACAGAACAACCCGGAAACGGCGCGCATGAACGAGGATCCCGAGCTTTTCCTCGGCAACATAATTCTGCTGATTGTCGGCGGCAACGACACCACACGCAACAGCATCAGTGGCGGCGTGATCGGACTTAACAAGTACCCCGATCAGTACCAGAAGCTACGCGACAACCCTGGCCTCATCCCCAACATGGTGGCCGAGATTGTTCGCTGGCAAACACCGGTGATCCATATGCGCCGTACCGCACTGGAAGACTACGAACTTGGCGGCAAGCACATTAAAAAGGGTGACAAGGTGGTCATGTGGTATCTCTCTGGCAACCGTGACGAAACTGTGTTCGAAGATCCCGAGAAACTGATCATCGACCGTCCCAACGCGAGAGCTCACGTCGCCTTTGGATTCGGCGTACACCGCTGCATGGGTAACAGGTTGGCAGAAATGCAACTACGCGTCCTGTGGGAAGAGATCATGAAACGATTCCATCAGGTAGAAGTGGTGGGTGATGTCGAGCGGCTGTCTAACAATTTCATCAGAGGCATAAAAGATGTGCCGGTGCGGCTTCATCCAATCTAGAACAGGGGAACGGTATGCAACCAGACATGGAAACACGCGCAACTCAGGTCGAAACAGGTTGGCAGGATCGTGACGGCTTCATTGGTCCTTTCCGGCCAGGCAATGGACCGCGCAGTGATCCCCGCGGTGAGTTCCCTACTGGGCCCGCCGTTGGCGAGCCAATTCCCAACGTACTCTGCAGAACTGCAGACGGCACGCCTTTCAATCTACACGAGCATCGTGGCGAACAACCTGCAGTGTTCATCTTCTACCGTTCGGCCGTCTGGTGACCGCCTTGTCGTTCGCAGCTGGTCGAGCTGCAGAAAGGCATGCAACACTTTGATGAAGCAGGCATTGAGGTATATGCACTGAGCTACGATGAAACTGATGCTCTAAAAGACTTCGCCGATGCTCACAACATCACCTACACCCTGCTCTCCGATCCGGATTCACAAGTCATCCGTTCATTCGGTATCCTGAATACTCTGATCGATCCGACCGATCATCCCTGGTACGGCATACCCTACCCCGGCACCTATGTGCTGAATCAGGAAGGCACCATTACGCATAAGTTTTTTGACAACAACCTGGCTGTGCGTGCGGGTCCCGAACAATTACTTCGAGCCGCTCAAGGTCAGACCCTTCATGAAGCCGGTGTAAGCGAAGCCGCACCACAAGAGGTCCAGGTGAATGTCGCACTGGATGGAGACATGCTGGCGCCCACAGTGCAGAGGGATCTGGTGATCAGCTTCAGTGTTCCAGTCGGTCGACATGTCTACGCCGAACCGGCGCCGCAAGGTTCCGTAGCCGTCGATGTAGTCCTCGATGAACTCGATCACGTCGTGCAACGCCCGCTCGTTCGACCCACCGCCACGCCACACACCCTGATGGGTACGGGCGAGTCCTTCCAGGTGCATGACGGCGTGTTCGAGCTGCGCCTGCCAGTGACCGTCTCCGGTGGACTTGGCAGTGGCGCTACGGAAATTCAAGTGTCAGGCGAAGTTCGTTGGCAGGCCTGTGACGACGAGGTCTGTGATATCCCGACAAGCCAGCGCTTCGAACTGCAGTTGTCTGTAGCAGCGTCACCTCCGGTCGCCCTCCGGGGCAAGCAAGGAGAGGCCTTAGAACCCAACGCCAAGGATCATTTTCGAAAAATGTCGGAGCGGCGTGAGGTGAGCGACTGAGCACCGGGCTACAAACTGCCTCCTTTTAGAGTCAGCCCACTCGTACGCTAAAGAGGGTCGAACCCCATGCCTTCCCGAAGGGACGTAGCAGAACCCAGAGGATGTTCTTCGAGAAGTTTGTCGACGACAACAACAAATCCTTCGTCAAACTCTCCCCGTAAAGAACGATTTCTCCACCATGACCTCATGAACTCGGTGGTAAGTACCGCCGGAATTGCCGTCTGGTAAGTGCGCCACGTTCTCTCGTCAATTACGCCGTTTTGATACTGAAGCCATTGGTTTTCACGTGTTCGGAAAAGTCCGAGAAGACTGGCACTTAGACGAACAAGCTCGTCATCAGATAGATCAGCACCACCTGATCGACCCGTGATCATTATCGGATAATCAAGTTGCATACGTATTATGTCCAAATCATCCACAAGCATTGCCTGACGAACGCTTGCAGTGCCATATAGAAAATGCCCTGCAGCCATCAAATCATACTTGCAGATATCTCTGAATAGGGCGTTAATAGTTCCTATACTCAATCGGCTTGGACCTCATGAACATGCACAACTTCGGCAACTCGCTAATCTGGGGTCACTCCCAGGGGCCAACGGGTTTAAGGACCACCCTCGAGCTGATCGAGAAACTGGTCCACCGCGACGGCGGGCTGGGACTTTTCACTGGCTGCGCCGCTGGCGACACGATGATGATGACGGTCATAAGGGTCGGCGATTGAACGGGGAAGGCACGCTCATAAACCTTTCGGACTGGATCGATAAACACGCAGATTTCACCCCCGACAAGATGGCCGTCCGGTGCGGTGAGCTCGAATTGACCTACGCCGAGATGGCCCGCGATGTCTCCCGCATGGCGGCAGCCCTGAAAGCTCCACTCGGAGTCGAACGCGGCGACCGCGTTGCCCTACTGGCCCAGAACACGGCCCAGACCCTAGTCATCGCTTTTGCCTGTGCACGCCTTGGCGCCATCTTCCAGCCGCTCAACTGGCGTCAGGCGGCGCCCGAACATATCTATGTGCTTACCGATTCCCGGCCGAAGGTACTGTTTGCAGCTTCGTCCCTTCACAATCTGATCGAGGGCATTGTCGACGATTTGCCAACAATGACCTTTATCTCTTTGGATGAAGACGCCGAAACCGACTGGCCCACATATCAAAGTTTGTTGGACGACTCCCCCGAAGGAGCGGGTTCTGATGCTCACGCCAGCCTCGAAGACAGTTTCCTGCTTTGCTACACCTCTGGCACCACCGGGCGACCGAAGGGCGCAGTACTGTCGCAGAACGCCATCTTCTTTAATGCCGTCAACAGCCGCCATATGCACGGCCTCACTGGCGACGATGAGGTGCTGGTGACCATCCCGCTGTTCCATGTCGGCGGCATGAACATTCTCTCCACCCCTTCCCTGCACGTCGGTGCCAGCTTGACCCTGACGCCCGTGTTCGAAGTCGGGCAGACCTTCGACATCCTGGAGCAGCGCGGTATCAATCTCACCGTCCTGGTGCCGACGCAGTTGACCGCCATGCTGGCCCACCCTCGCTGGCAGACCGCTGATCTTTCCCGACTGCGCTGCATCTCCTCCGGCTCGACCCTGGTGCCAACGTCGCTGATCGAGAGGATCCACGACAAAGGCGTTCCGCTCATCCAGGTTTACGGTTCGACGGAAACAACGCCGCTCGCCACCTATCTCACCATCGAGACGGCACAGCGTGGTATCGGTTCCGGCGGCAAGACGGCCCTGCATTGCCAGGTCAAGGTGGTCGACGACGACAACCAAACCCTTCCCGCCGGAAAATCCGGCGAGGTGCTGGTGAAAGGCCCTAATGTCTTGAAAGAATACTGGAACGATCCGCAATCGACCCAGCAAGCCCTGAAGGACGGTTGGTTCTATACCGGCGATATCGGCCGTTTTGACGAAGACGGCTTCCTCTACATCGACGATAGAAAGAAGGACTTGATCATCTCCGGCAGCGAGAACATCTATCCGGCGATGCTGGAGAACATCCTGGCCGATTGCCCGGGCATCAGCGAGGCAACCATCGTCGGCCGGCCGAACGATAAATGGGGCGAGGTCGCCATTGCGGTCGTCGCCAAAGAGAAAGGTGCCGAGCTTGAGGCCGAAGCGGTGCTCCGCCATTTCGACGGGCGCATCGGCCGTTTCGCCATTCCACACGAAGTTATCTTTGTCGATGCCCTACCGAGGAATGCAATGGGTAAGGTGGTGAAAGATGAAGTCAGGGCCATGGTAAGGGATAGGATTGAGGCATGAGCATGAAGATCGGCATCGACGTCGGGGAACCTTTTGTTCTGACAAGCCGGTCAATATTGGCCGCACGGTGGGAATTCGGTGGCATCTGGAAACGCCATATGAACTGCCACTATCCAGCAACGAGCATGATTTTGTTTCCACCCTTCTCGATGAACCGGGCAAGATTGAATTAGAAGCAACTGCTTTCGTACTGGAAAACTAGTACTCCGATTTCGTAACCCGTAGAAGGATTGATGGGAGTTTGAAGCTAAAAAGTTGCCCAACCAACTATTGAGCTGCAGGAACGTGAGCTGCAGAAACGCGGAGCTTGAAACGCTGTATCTTCCCCGTCGCCGTCTTGGGTAATTCATCGACAAAATAAAACCAGCGTGGGTATTTGTAGTGAGCCAGCCCCTGCTTGCAGTGTCCGCGCAGCTCCTGCTCGAACTCCACACCAGCAGCTGCCCCATCGGCAAGTACAATATAGGCGGCTGGTTTGACCAGATCGGCCTCATCCCTTTGTGCGACGACCGCCGCCTCCAGCACATCGGGGTGCTCAATCAGTCGCTCCTCGATCTCAAATGGTGAACACCAGATGCCACCTACCTTGAGCATATCGTCGTCGCGACCACAGTAGTGATAGTAACCCTCATCATCCTCGAAATAGGTGTCTCCCGTTTTTAGCCAGCCGCGTACCATCGTTTCGGCGGTCTTCTCGGGACGATTCCAGTAGCAGCGGGCGGTTGAATCACCGCGAATCAGCAATTGACCAGTTTCGTTCGGTGCGACCTCTGCACCTGTCTCGCCCACTATTTTC
>PBRP01000115.1 GCA_002726655.1 Gammaproteobacteria bacterium | reverse complement strand
TGACGTCAGCCCATATGGTACCACCTAGCCCTGTTTGCTAAGAGACACTTCTGCTAATTTAAACCGAAGCAAAGGAGTCTCAAATGAGCATGTCAAACAGGGAACTGTTCTGCCCCTAGGAAATATCGCGCGGACCGTAGAACTCGCGCCTGGGCCAAAGAAAGTCGATACGGGTACGGTGAATTTTCCAGTCACCATCGACCTTCTGGTAAACATCGTCATAGATACCAAATAATGTGAGCGGGTTTTCCGCACCTTCATCGACATTGAGGTTGAGTTGATACCATCGCCCATGCGCCTCGCCGTTTTCCAGCAAACGGATCCACGGATTGGTCACCGCATGCATTTGTGAATGAATAGCGCGGCCGCTGCCATATAGAAAGTCGTGATAGCGCTCACGTATCTGCTCCTTCCCCGTCCAGTTACCGCCGAAATCCGGGCCGAACTCGCAAACAGCGTCATCGGTAAACAGGTCAACCAGGTCGTCAAGGCGGTTGCCATCATAGTAGTGCGAATACAGGTAGCGCATCTGTTTGATTGTTTCGATTTCCAATAGCTCTTCAAGGGTCATGGTTCCTCCGGGTTACAGTCTCTGGTGAATTCCTGATCATCGAAAAATATCAGATCAGCCCGCAGACTTGTAGCAATATCTTGTGTCAGGAGCGAGCGTGCTAAAATTGAAAACCTGATCAAAAGAATCGAGTCGGTCGGACCAAGGCATTTCAAGGAGTCGTGATGGAAGATTTAGCAGGAAAACGGGTGATAGTTACTGGTGGCGGTTCTGGTATTGGCGAAGCGCTGGTAAGGCTCGCCAGTAATGCGGGTGCGGAATCAATTGTTTTAGACTACGACCGGGATGCAGGTGAAAGCGTTGCGGCTGCGAACAATGCTGAATTCAGGCAGTTGGATGTCAGCGATCCGGATCAATGGGAAGCTGTTGTGGAATCGTTGGGAGTGATCGACTATGCAGCGCTCAACGCAGGTATTATGACAGCCTTGCCCAATGAGCCGCTGAGTGCAGGCAATGCATTGACAGTGAAAGCCGACCGATACAAGCGTGTAATGGCCGTCAATGTTGATGGTGTGCTGTTCGGGTTGCGTTCTCTGCTGCCTGTGATGAACCAACAAGGAGGGTGTATCACAGTCACTGCATCCATGGCTGGCCTGGTACCGATTGCCTACGATCCGATCTACGCAATGAGCAAACATGCGGTAGTTGGTCTGATTAGAAGCCTTGAGCAGGATCCCGAGCGGCAAAACGCTAATGTCAGAATAAACTCAATCTGTCCGGGTGGTGTGGCAACGGCACTGGTTCCTGAGCAGTTTGCAGCAATGAAGGCGACCATGATGGATCCGGAGATAATCGCCAGCGAGATCATTAACCTGTGGCAGCAGGGTGCTCACGGAGAAATCAGGGTCCGGCTGCAGACGGATCTTCCAGCTGAGGTCGTAAGCCCGCCTGAGCTAACCGGCATGTAGGCCGCTGTTTGCAGCTCATGAGCAAAAATCACTCAAATGGAATCATTAAGGATGACTGCCCCTGCGGCTCTGAACGCAGGGGTCAGGAGTGCTGTCTTCCTGTAATCGAGGGCAGTTCTCGTGCAGGCACAGCGGAGGCACTGATGAGGTCACGCTATACTGCTTACGCGCTGAAGAATTCAGACTACCTGCTTCGCAGTTGGCACCCTGACTACAGGCCCGCTTCCATATCGTTTGTGAGTAACCAGAAATGGCTGGGTTTGAAGATCAAGTCCGTGCAGGATGGAGGGTTGGATAGTGACAAGGGCACGGTGGAATTTATTGCCAGGTTCAAGGTGTCAGGCCGTGCAGAAAGGCTGCATGAAGTCAGCCGTTTTGAAAAGCAAGATGACCACTGGCTCTATTGTGATGGCGAACTACTGGAGTAGCGGGTCATTCGCACACAAACGGACGTGGTCTTTCTGAGTGCAAAGCTTTTGGAGCCAAATCCTTCTCGCGGCACTATTTCGAAAGACGCACTACGACCGTTCCTGAAACCAGGTCATGCAGGCAGCGCCGTCGCTTGCCGAAAATAAAGAGCTGATCGATAATCGGCAGTGGCGCGAGCCACGGAATGACTACCACGAACAAGAGCGGAAAGAACAGTGCCCGAATGCAAACGAGTCTCCAAAGGGGAGCAGGGGTTCTAGTATACCGGCTGTCGCCACTGTCAACTGCAGCAACCACGGCAATACCTGTCACTAGTTTCCCGAGGGTTTGCCCGCGACGCCACAGGCTATAGCCGTTGAGGCTCAGGTAGCTCGTTACCGCCAGCAGGAATACCCAGAGTACCCACCAACTATCGCTAAAGTCTTCGGCATCTTCCACTACGCCTGTGACCATCACCAGTACCAGCGTCAGGGAAGGTACCAGGATTGCGTCGATCAAGGTGGCGACAAAGCGACGAAATCTGGAAGCCAGACATAATTCATCACTTCCCATCATCGGTCTCCAACTGGAAAACCAGCAGTGCATTTCCTGCACGTTCCTGACCCACATATCTGTAGCCCGAAGTAACCAGTACAAGGTCATCGGCGATCATGGGTCCGTGGGCATCAAAGGCTCCCCCTGTTGCTTCACCCCCATTTACAGTCGCATAAGCACGCCACGAATCATGTGACCATAGCAGTTCTCCTGAATTAGCCTTCAAGACCTCCAAAAATCCATCCATGGTCCCGGTGATCACAATGTCATTGGTCGCGATAATGGCAGCAGACAAGCCATAAAGACATTCACGTTCGCCGCATCGTGGCGGCCGGGTATACGACCAGCGCTTTGCTCCCGTATCAATATCCAGCGCGAAGAGCCCAGGAGTTGGGTCTCCTGGTGTTGGGAACCTCAGGGCCTGCTTGTCACTGATGGGTACGAACACCAGGCCGAGCGATTCGTTTGCCGCCAGCCCCCAGTGTACGCCCCCGATGATGCCACCACGACCAAGTTTCGTGGTCCACACCCGCTCACCTGTATCCGGGTTCATGGCATGGGCTTCGGCCGATTTCTGTCCTGCAATCAGTAACTCGCCACCAGACCTGGTGTGCAGTAGCATTGTCGGCGCACCAAAATCCAAGTCAGGCCCTGTCGGATTAGCGCAGTTAGGGTGGTTGAAAGAAATATTACATGCCGCCGTATATGCGTCGTTAGCTGTGTGCTGACGAATCCATATCACCTTGCCCGTTACTGCATCAACAGCAAATATTGCGTCACTGGTGTTGGTAGTAGGGTGGGAGAAGTTCTGCCCGGTACCAAAATACAACCATCGTCTTTTGGCATCATAGCTTGGCGCAGCCCAAACGGCGGCACCACTGGGTCCATATTCCTGCACGAACCAGAAGTGGCTGCCAGTAACCTCTGCCTTGGCTTCAATGGTTGGCAGATACCAGAGCTTTTCGCCTGTGTTGATGTCGAAGGCAGCCATGCCACCACTGGTGGTGCAGCATCCATAAAATGGATTCACCGCTAGTCCTACTTCCATGGAAGCGACGGGAACGTATACAGCGTCCTCAGTCACCAGCGGCGTGCCTGAATAGACTGGTATAGGCTCATCCCTGACAGTTGTGTGCCAGATGAGTTCACCATTGATCGCATCTAACGCAAATACGCCTTCCAGGCGATCGGTGAAGATCAACACGTTTCGTGTACCGATCTGACCCTTCAGTATTGCGCTGCTGATGGGACCCGTATGCTCATGGACCCATCGCTCACAGCCGCTGGAGCGCTCCAGGGCGACCAGCCCACGGCCAGCGTCGCCAACAAATATGGTGTCCTCTGTTACAAGGGGGTAGGAGCGTGACGTTGTACTGGCTAAACCATAGACCCACTTTAGGGCGAGTTTTGCCACATTGCCTGAATGAATGGAAGATCTGGATTGATAGCGTGTATTGCGATGGTCCGTTCCCCAGCCGGTAGCATAGGATGACTCCAGATGCGGGACCGGATCGACTTTTTCACAGGCTGCACTCGCCGGCAGGGCGCTAAGCAAAGGAGCAAATGCCAGGTAACGAATCACACTGCCTGCTGCACCGACCATACGGCACGTCAAACTGCGACGTTTCATTCTATCTCTCTATTGTTGTTGGTAATACCAGCAGCGCATCTTATCACCTGAGGCACTTTAGGCTGGCCCCGGGAACCATGCGATAAGCCATGCGAATGATCAAAGCTTGGGAACACGAATGGGAAGTGAATACTAATGAACCATTAAACGAGTTGAATTCAACTGGTCTGGCTCCAATTCTTCTAGGGATCGAGAATATTCTGGGTGCGTAATTCGAAGTCGCTGGCAGCGTGCCGTTCCAGCAACTGCATGGACTTGTCGCCGAACGGGCGGTTGACCATCTGGCCGCGCTTGACAGGCTGCCGTTCGCCAACCTCGTCAATCCAGCGGGTCAGGTTGGTATAGGTCTCGGCCTCCAGGAACTCCGCCGCCTCGTAGGCATGGTTGCGTATTACTGCACCATACCAGGGCCAGATGGCCATGTCGGCGATGGTGTAGTCATCACCACAGATGTACCGGCGTTCTGCCAGGTTTTTATCGAGCAGGTCAATCTGGCGTTTTACTTCCATGGTGTAGCGATCAATGGCATATTCGATTTTGATTGGTGCATAGGCGTAAAAGTGACCAAAGCCACCACCTAGAAGCGGCGCCGCACCCATTTGCCAAAACAGCCAGGACAGACATTCGGCCCGTGCATCACCCTCTGGGATAAATTCACCGAACTTTTCAGCCAGGTGCAACAGGATAGCGCCTGACTCAAATACACGCACTGGCGTATCACCACTGCGATCAACCAGGGCGGGGATCTTGGAGTTTGGGTTGGCGGCAACGAAGCCGCTGCCAAACTGCGATCCATCACCGATATTCACCAGCCAGGCGTCGTATTCTGCTCCGCCGTGCCCCTTCGCCAGTAATTCTTCAAGCATGACGGTGACTTTGACACCGTTAGGTGTAGCGAGGGAGTACAACTGCAATGGGTGCTTGCCTACTGGCAGTTCCTTTTCCTGCTGGGCACCGGCCGTCGGCCGATTGATATTGGCAAAGGCCTGCTTATTGTCTGGGTTCCACTTCCATACTTTGGGTGGTTCGTAGGTGTCATCTGTCATATTGTAGACTCAGTTTAATTATTCTCACGCGTCATTCTCAATCTATCCCTATACCGGTTGCGCACCTGAAAGGTAACAATAATCAGCCACAAAATAGCTTCACCAGAAACTTTTGGATACGGGTGAAAAACAACCGATTGTGCTCAGATATTGCAGGGTAGTTTCAGTTATATTCGATTTCAGCCAGGAACGCGCTCGAATGCTGGCATGCCTTCCGGTATGTGATGGAAATCCTGCTTGTCCACAGTATAAATGGCCATCTGTGGCGTAAAAACGCTGGGATCATCCATGGTGCCGACTTTGAGGATTACCGCATTGGCCATGCTCTCGGTCCGGGTGCCAATAGCTGTACCACAGTTCTCACAAAAGAGCCTGGTTACCGCATTTTCGATATCGGTGCGTGTAAAGCTTTTCGGTTCACCCTTGGTGAATTCGAATCCATCATTAGGCATCGCCATAATGACGTTGGGGTTACCTCCGGTAATGTACTGGCATTCCCTGCAGTGACACTGTCCGGCAAAGATCGCTTCACCCTCGGCCTTGTAACGGACATTCCCACAATAGCAACCGCCTTCAATAGTCATTTCAATTCCTTCAATGTGCTGGATAGGCATTGATCTTAACCCACTACTGGACTCAGGTCATGGGGGAGACAATTCGCCAGGGGCCTCTCATCATCTGTGATCGGGACTCCGGAACAAATCGGCCAGCGGCAATTCCCTGATCCCGGGCGGTGCCGCCACGACGGCCGGAATGGCATTGATCAGAGAACCGGCCACACCATACTGCTCAGGTGTAGTCTTGAACTGATGATTAACGGGGTTTTTCAGATCTATAGTGATATCCATGCTTGGCAATCCTTTTATCCGCACGGTCCAGGTCGCGTGGTTCGGGTCAGTGAGATGTGCGGTTTCCATGATCCAGTGAATGGATTGAGTCACCAGGCGCCTGCCACCGACGATACCGTGCCAGCGCCAATTGGCGTGACTCACGGTCCCCTGCTTGATCAAACCGGCTGCCATATGGATGTCTCCGGATGCAGGATATATGACGTGATCTGTTTCTACTGCTTCGAGCTTGAATCCCAGGCGTTCTACCAGATGGGCGACCACTTCAGCGTACATGCCATTTAATATCTGCGCCGGTTCCCAGTCGACATCGTTGGGGTCAAGCTCATCACAGGGCGAACCAAAACCCAGGGTATCGAATACGTAGGCCGGATTCTGCATAACGTTGCATTCGACCACTTCAGTGATTTCGATATGATCCAGCTCCAGACAAACACCCGTGGCTATAGTGGCGATTTTTTCGGCCACGAATCCGGGGTTCAAGCCGCAGCCAAATAGCGAGCTGTTTCCTTGCTGGCAAGCCTCAAGAATGGGCGCTGAATAGTCATCACCCCAATATTGCGGATAACTGTGGCCATTGATGCTGATGACATTTTTCCCCGACTCAAGCAGCCGACAGATATCTTTATTGTGAAAGGAATAGGGCGCTTGAATCTGTGCCGTATGCAGGACGATGTCAGCATCCAACTGCAGGATGCGCTCCCTATCGTCGGTAGCTATCACACCAGTCGGGTCACAGTGTGCTATTTCCCCGGCATCCAGACCCACCTTGCGCGGGTTGTAAACAAATAGCCCCGCCAGTTCCATTCCAGGGTGATCAATAATCGCTCGCAGGCAAGTTTTTCCCATACTGCCCGTTGCCCATTGTATGACCTTGTAACCCATACGCTCTTCCATCTGTTGTGCCTCGACCACTATCGGTCGACCTTATGCGACTAGAAAACCTCAGCTATCAGACTCTGATGTGACCTTTG
Source organism: Gammaproteobacteria bacterium (assembly GCA_002726655.1). Taxonomy (GTDB): domain Bacteria; phylum Pseudomonadota; class Gammaproteobacteria; order Pseudomonadales; family Azotimanducaceae. The sequence continues at coordinate 1,780 of PBRP01000115.1, read as the reverse complement.
CGCTGATAACTTCCTGCAGTACGAACCGCTGCACTTTTCCTAACGCATTGCGAGGAAGTTGTTCGTAGTCTTCAATGCGCTCTGGCAATTTGAATTTCGCAAAACCGAGCCCAAGCAGATGATCCTGTATTGCTTGCAGTGTCATTAGTTGCACCTCTGGTTTCAACACCAGGCAGGCACAGATTTTTTCCCCGAGGCGCGAGTCCGGATACGCGCAGACAGCAGCTTCCACGATATCTGGATGCTGCTCCAGTGCCACATCCAGTTCCGCAGAGGAGATTTTCATGCCTCCGCGATTGATAATGTCCTTGCAGCGACCCACTACCTTGCAACAGTCACCTGCTCCACCACCAATCTCCACCAGATCGCCGGTACGAAAAAAGCCGTCCTTATCAAAGACATCTGTGTTGTCGGACTCGAAATAGCCATCGAAAACGGTCGCTCCTCTGACCAGTAGTTCACCGCGTTCACCCTGTCCTGTCACGATGTCTCCTGAATCCGGATCTGTCACTCTAGCTTCAAGGTCAGAGCCCTCAGCAGGCAAGGGAAACATAGTTGCCCTGGCTCCGGGATCAGGGACCGTTTCCGGTGTGGCGTACAGAGCAATGCCTTCATTTGAACCATAGATATTCACCACCTCCACACCAAATTCCCGGCTAAATGTTTCTATCATCCAGGGTGCTAAAGGTGCAGAACCCGATCCCACGCGACGCAGTGCATTGAAATCATACTGTCGCCACATATCGGGAGACTTGGCCAACTGATTAAGCAATGCTGGTGGAGCGATGGTGAAACTCACGCGTTCATCCTGCATCTGCTGCAGGAAAAGCGCGGGATCCAGTGGGTGGTGCATAATGATGGTAGAACCTGCCTGTGCAGCAGGAAACAGGAAACCACCCAGTGCTGCCATGTTGACGAGCGGGAAAGGACATAAAAGAACATCATCGGAGACGTAGCCGCTTGCATCTGACGTGCACCTCCCCGCCGCAAACCACATGTTGTGAGACCTGGGTACCCCTTTGGGAGTTCCGGTCGTGCCGGAAGTCCAGCAGATGCTCATCACCCGGTTTGCATCGTTTGTAACCTGTGGAGGCTGGCCTCGCTCAACCGTATCAAGCTCAAGATCTTCGCCAAAGAGCAGCACCTTTAAGTCAGGAAGCGCATGACGGACGTTCGATGCCAGATCCAAATTGATCAGGCGCCCTATCGTAATCACTGCCGCACCATCCAACGCTTCAGCTACATTGCGAAGCTCATGGCTGCCGTACTGCACCGGGATTGGGGAGGTAATTACTCCCATCTTGCTAAAAGCGTAGTAGAGCACGATCAGCTCAGCAATATTTGGCAACTGCACGATTATGCGATCATTTTCTCCAATTCCTGCTGCAATCAGTTGCGGCACCAGGTTGTCGCTGGCCCGTGCCAGTTCGCTCCAGGTCAAAGCTTGTGGCGGATCACCGGTGAGTTGTTCACGATTGGGCTGATCTTTCACAGCAAGCTGATCGGGTCGTAAGCGGGCATGGACAGCAAGCATGCTATGCAGTGTTTCGGTTCCCCACCTGCCTGAAGTCGTTAGTGCATCGATGCGTTTTTGGCTAGTGGTTATCATTGGGTTACCTGCAGTTTCGTTACATTCTGAATCATTTTTCACACCTAGGGCAAGCCGATCTGCATATAAAATATTGGGTTTCTACCTGGCTCGTGCGGTGGGTTATTCTCGCCACAAATTTACTTGCATAATAAGACTATATTACAATGAATTTTCAATTTACAGACCATA
>PBRP01000114.1 GCA_002726655.1 Gammaproteobacteria bacterium | reverse complement strand
GCCCCCCTTTTCGCGATCGACAACCACCAACGCCATTCTCATCGGTTGACTCGCTCCATATTTTGCAAAAAATTCTGAAAATTTCCCAAACTGAAGCTCATATCAATATCGCCATGGGGAAAACTTCATATAGTCGCAGTTCACATCAATTAGGCGGTCCTGCCAACTATAAATGTACTCATCCTCATCAAGTTTGCCGCATTCTATTGTCCCGACTTTTCCATCCGGATTTGTAATAACTTTCTTAGAATGAAAATTCCACCTAGTATAAGTACTCCCTGAGGGGATAGATGCTTTCAACACCAGCCATCAGAACCTAGTTTGGCCAACCACTTTCTCAACTGCTACAGCTTTGTGTTCAGGTGCAAGGTGAGCAAAGCGTTAAGTCGTCGGTATAGTGGAATTCAGATCAAAGGACATCCTGTTCCAGGTAGCCAAAAAATCGAGTACGCGCGTGAATAGGAGCGTATATAGAGGCGTAAGCTTTGTTATATAGTCTTATATATCAATAAGATAGAGAAATTAATGGCGGAGAGGCAGGGATTCGAACCCTGGGATGGATTGCTCCGTCAATTGATTTCGAATCAATCCCGTTCGGCCACTCCGGCACCTCTCCAGATCACCTGATGAATGACGCAAGCCGTCATTCACAGTGAATCGTCCAGGGACCAGGTCAGCGCCATGTAAGTTGACGTAGCGGCCCGCGGTTTTCGTTTCAATAAGCTAAGATAGGGATTCTTTGATAAGGATGCAAATAGCTGCGAGGCTTGGTTTATGAGTCACATGTTGGAAGGTTTGAAAATAATTGATGCGGCTTCGTATCTGGCAGCCCCGGGAGCTGCCACGATCATGGCGGATTTTGGTGCGGATGTGATCAAGGTGGAGGCACCTGAAGGTGATGCATATCGAACGCTTCATGGTCGCCACCACCATGACTACAACTGGCATCTCACGTCGAGAAACAAGCGTGATATCGGGCTTGATATATCAAAGGCGGAAGGTCGTGCCGTGCTTCATCGGCTGATTGATGATGCGGATGTCCTTTTGATCAATTTTCGTGAAGATCAAATCAAGAAGTACGAACTGGAATACGAGTCACTGAAGCAACGAAACCCAAGGCTCATTTATGCTCAACTCACTGGTTTTGGCACTGTAGGGCCTGACAAGAACAAGCGTGGTTTTGATGCCACAGGCTGGTGGGCGCGAAGCGGGATCCTGGACCTGCTTAAACCCCACGGGGGTTCGCCGATATTCCCGCCGGGTGGTGTCGGTGATCATGCGTCCGCCATGACCCTGTTCGGTGCCATCATGATGTCTTTGTACCAAAGGGAAAAAATCGGAGAGGGCAGATATGTTTCAACCTCACTTCTGGCTAATGGTTGCTGGGCGAATGGTATGTCACTACAGGGTGCTATTGCGGGGTTTGACCTCGGCGGTATTCTGGACAAGAAAGGCTACCGGAGTCCTTTTTCCATGGTCTACAAAACCCGTGATGAGTGCTTCATTATTTTTGTTCTTACCAATCCTGCAAAAGAGTGGCCCCAGGTGGCGAGTTGTCTTGGTCACCCTGAATGGGTTGAGGACGAGCGATTTGGTGACATTGCTGCCATCATGAAACAGCGCGACCTGGTAAGGGGCATGTTTGCTGAGGTCATTCGCACAAAGAATTTGGCTGATCTTTGTCTTTCCCTGGATGAACAGAATCTGACTTATTCCGCGATAGAGAAGATCTCTGATGTCGTTCAGGATGCGCACCTGGTTGAGAACGAAATAATCATCAAAACCGATTCCAGTAACCCTGATTATCAGTGGACAGTTGCTAACCCAATTGTAGTCCATGGTGAAGACAAGAAAGCGCCTTCAGACCCGCCAAATGTTGGTGAGCATTCGAGAGAGATACTGGCCGAGGTGGGGTTTGAAGAGAGCGACATTGAAAAACTGTTGGCAAGTGGAGTTGTAATAAGCCGTTAGATATTGCGAAAAACGAGACCCTTCGATTTCGTGGCATCAGCCACTCCACTCAGGATGGCACTCGTGTTATCTGGCCTGCCTGTCCTCCTGTCCTGCCGGTCCTGAGCGGAGCCGAAGGAACTGAATTCAAGGGGCTGAAGACCAGCTGGTGAGCCTAATTGAAAAATCCTAGGGATGGTCAGGCGTGTTGGCCCTATACCCGTTCATAGTAACAACCACCTTGCCGATGGCTTGCCTGTTTTCCAGCATTTTCAACGCATCAACTGCTTGCTCAAGGGGAAAAGCTGCGCAAACATAAGGGTCGATAGCGCCTTCTTGCAGCAGTTTGTAGAGGGTTTCTCTGCATTGTTTTCCCAGCTCCGGGTTCCGCCTGCTGATCTCACCGGCACGGACGCCGATGACAGAAATATGCTTGATCAGGATGTGATTAACTGCCGCCTTTGGCCAAACGCCGCTAGTGAACCCGATAGCGAGAATACGGCCATCCCAGTTGATGCAGCGCATTGATTCATCGAAAACAGTACCGCCGACAGGATCAAAAATGACATCAGCTCCCTTGCCATCCGTCAATTCCTTTACTTTTGTACGGAAACCTCCAAGCGACCCGTCTGCCATCGTGTAGTTGATGACGTGGTCCGCGCCTTTTGATTTCACTACAGCAAGCTTTTCATCAGTGCCACCTGTTGCTATTACATGTGCGCCCATGTGTTTACCCAGGTCAACTGCTGCCATACCCACACCACCGGTTGCACCATTCACCAGCAGTGTTTCCCCTGCCTTGAGTCCGCCGCGAACAACCAGTGCGATATAAGCCGTATGATAGGCTGAGCTGAAGGAAGCAGCCTTTTCGTAGGTGAGGGAGCCGGGAATGGCTCTTACAACTGCTGCGGGTACATTAACAGCCTCGGCGAATCCGCCGTAGCGTATTCCGGCTATGACTCTGTCACCTACCTTGGTACCAGCGACGTTCTGCCCTATGGCTGCGACCTGTCCTGCGAAACTACCACCGGGCGCGAAGGGCATAGGAGGTTTGAATTGGTACTTACCCTGAATCATAAGAATGTCAGGAAAGTCAATCGAGCAGGCTTTGACTTCAATCTGTATTTCATCATCGGAAGGTTCTGCCAGGTCTGCCTCCTGCAGTCGCAGGATGGATACATCCTCGTTGATTTCATTACAGATAGCGGTTCTGATCTTCATGGGTTAGTTAGTTCCTGTCTGTAAGTAGATATATTTGGCCAAATATCGCCACATGCAAAGAACGTTAGGTATATAAAACAATTACTTATGAATGACGGGGCCGCCTAGGACAATCGGACTCGCACACGAGCCCGCTCGATATCCGAATCCTGACAAGAACTAGTTAGTCCTACGAAAGAGACAAGATATCACAATATTGATACTCTCTTAACCGCGGTAAACTTCTGGTTGTACCGGGATAAATAGTGAATCCTCTTAATGGGTGGAGAAATAATGACAGAAGGTATTGATGAAGCGGGCGTAGTGCCCTGGTTAAAGGAACACGTGCCAGCATTGCAAGGAGAGGTGAATTTTGCGCTGATGGTCGGCGGCCATTCCAACTTGACCTTCAAGTGTGAGGATGAAGCTGGAAACTGCTTTGTACTGCGCCGGCCGCCGCTTGGGCATGTGCTGGAAAGCGCCCATGATATGGGCAGAGAATACAAGATCATCCACGCCCTGAGAGACTCAGATGTTCCTGTGCCTGCCACCTATGGCCTCTGTAAAGATAAGGGCGTCAACGACTCGGACTTCTATGTCATGGATTTTGTTGAGGGGCTGGTACTAAATGATTCCGTGGACGGGGAGCAGGTCATCGAGCCTGATAGGCGAAAAATTGGGCTGCACGTCATTGAAATTTTGTGCAATCTGCATACCGTGGATATGGATGCAGTTGGGCTGGGTGACCTGGGCAGGAAGGAGGCCTACCTTACGCGTCAATTGAAGCGATGGACGCGACAATGGGAAGCATCAAAAACTCATGAAGTACCGGAGATGGAGGAATGTTGCCGTATCCTGACCGAATCCATGCCGGAGCAGGTTGGTGCGACCATTGTCCATGGTGACTTTCGTTTAGGCAATATGATTGTCAAGGATGGTTCAGTTCAGGCAATACTGGATTGGGAGCTATGCACCCTTGGGGATCCGTTGGCGGATGTTGGCTATATTTTAAATAACTGGATTTCTCCAGGTGAACCTGAAGAGCAGGGTGAAGGTGACCAGGCTCCCACCGCAACAGGCGGCTACCCCAGTCGTGAAGAATTTAGCGAAATCTATTCACGGAACACCGGACGTGATCTTTCAGAGATCAATTACTACCGGGCTTTTTCTCATTGGCGTTTATCCGCGATCGGTCAGGGAGTCTACAAACGCTATCTCGTTGGGGCCATGGGGGAAAGCCGAGGTGTGGACCTGGACAAGCAAAAAGCAAATGTTGCGAAGAGAGCCCGGCTCGCGCTTACTTTGTTGCAAAACTGATGGATGATTACCGGCAGATTAGTTTCTGGTTCGATTCTCTTGAAGACGCTACAGCTGAAGTAACTGCATTACCCGAGACTGTTGATGTGGCTATCATCGGTGGTGGTTTTACCGGCTTGTGGACCGCCTATTACCTGAAGAAGAAATCACCTGACCTGCGCGTTGGTGTGTTTGAAGCAGAAACTATTGGCTTTGGTGCCAGCGGTCGGAATGGTGGTTGGTGTATGGGTGCAGCTGAAGGTGTCGGGGACCTTCTTAGTAAGGAAAAGACCCGCCAGGAGGGTATTCGCTTGCAGAATATACTCCATGACACGGTGGATGAAATTGACCGGGTTTGTCAGGCAGAGGGTATTGATTGCCATTTCGTCAAGGGCGGAACCCTGTATGTCGCTGGGACAAAGGAGGTTGCAAGGCAACACCAGGAGTGGATGAAATTTCTTCAGGAAATTGGCTTTTCTGAAGATGAGTATTGCTGGCTCGGGGTTGATGAGTCAGCGAAGCGTATTCGCCTGTCCAGAAACTATGGTGCCGCCTATACCTCCCACTGTGCGGCCGTTCACCCGGCAAGGCTGGTACGTGGCCTTGCCGATGCTGTTCGTAAACTTGGGGTTGAGGTTGTTGAAAAGTGCCCAGTATTTGAGTACCAGACTGGTCAGCTGCAGACCGGCAGGGGGACTGTGACCGCTGAGAAAATTGTTCGTGCTACGGAGGGCTACACTGATTCAATTCGAGGCAATAGCCGGTATCTAATGCCTCTTTACTCGATGGTTGTCGCAACTGAACCTATGAGTGAGAGCAGGTGGCAGGAAATCGGCCTTGCCGAAAGAGAAACATTTGATGATGGCCGGCGTGCGGTAGTCTACGGTCAACGTACACGCGATAATCGATTGGTGTTTGGCGGGAGGTCAGGGTACTACTTTGGCTCCAAGCGTAAACCCGTTATCAGTCCTGATGCCGTTGCGGTACAAAATGTAGCGAATGAAATGCGAAAACTCATACCCGCGGTCAGTGGTATTGAGATCACTCATGGCTGGGGAGGTCTGATGGGTGTTCCCAGGCACTGGCGGCCATGTGTCTCCTATAGCAATATATCCAGAACCGGATGGGCGGGCGGCTACACGGGGGAGGGGGTTGGTGCATCAAATCTTGCGGGGCGAATGATGAGTGACCTGGTGTTAGGCGAGCAAACAGACCTCACAACTTTACCCTGGGTGGATGATCAGCCTCGCAGATGGGAGCCAGAACCAATTCGCTGGTTAGGTCATAAGATGGTGGCATTCTTTGCCCACCAAGCCGATAAGGTTGAAGCCGCTGGACAAAAATCCAGGTTCTGGGGTGGCTTGTTTGATAGGTTAGCCCACTAGTGAACCGTATGTGGCTTCGATTCAAGTGAAAGAAGCCGCTTGCTGGCGACGTTGCGCAACTGTTCGTCATCTGATTTCTGAAGTACGCCGATATAGGCATGCTGAGCAAGGGCGATGTTGCCTTGCATTTCATGCACAGCCCCAAGCTGCACATTGAACTCTGCACGATTGGGCAGCAGCAGAAGTTGCCGGTCAATACAGGCTTTGCTTTCATCCCATGATTTCTGACGCCAGAATATCTGTTTCAGGTTGTCCAGAATTCGGTTAAGTACATCCCTATTGCTTGCTACTTCGAAATATTCGTCCTGTAGAATCGCCTTTTTCCCGGCAATTTGGCCGAGCAGGTTGGAACAATCGGGCTTGCTTAATATCCTGCCTGAAAATGGATCGACAATAACATGTCTGTCTGATCCGTAACGGACCAGGAAATGACCCGGAAAGTTGATTCCTCTAACTGGGATATCGAGGCGGGATCCCAGTGCTATATGGACCAGGGCAAGTGTTATTGGAATGCCAATTCTTGTATCAATGACTCGGTTCAGGTAGCTGTTGGCGGGGTCGTAGAAATTTTTGATGTTACCGCTGAACTTTTCCTCAACATGGATAAAATCAATCAGGCTGTTGACCGAAATACCTAAGCCTGAGTTGGCAACAAACTTAGATTGAAATTGATGTGCGAGTTGATCTAAGGCCTGAAGATAAAGATCTATTTCAATGTTACCTTCAGTTTCAGCTGCGATCAGGAGCGCCGCTTCATCGAGCTTTATCTGCTCGTCCGGCAATGCAACCATTTCGACAAATCTGCTTCGAGTATCGTCTTCCATAGCGCCAACTTTACAATTCTGCCGCCATTATGCAATCCTCAAATGGTTATTGCTGATGACTTTGATGGTGTTTGGGGTGACATTGACTGGATGCGGCAGGACTGTGACCAGGTCCTTGATGAATACTCCTGACACCTCATCGTCAGGAGAGGTAGTGTAAACTGAAAGCTCACATTCAAATGGTAAGAATCATGGCTGATGAAAACCCTTCGATCTTGAATCACGTATCTATTGCCACAAACAGAATGGAAGACTCCTTATCTTTTTACGACGCGGTGCTTGGAACCGTGGGTGCGGCACGACTAGTGGAATATCCGGGTGGGGTCGCATATGGCAAAGCCTTTCCTGAGTTCTGGGTACAGCCACAGCCGTTCGACGGTGGCCAGGCAGAAACTGCCAACGGTATCCACTTCAGCTTCAATGCGGTTTCCAGCAAGCAGGTTCAGGACTTTTACGATGCGGCGATTGCCAATGGCGGTACTGATGATGGTCCGCCTGGGCCAAGACCAGATTATGGTGAACCCTACTATGGTTGTTTTGTTAAAGACCCGGATGGGCACAAACTTGAAGCTACTTTCTGGGATGAAAACCTGGCGGAGAGCTAAGGCCTTATGGCGCCTGAAACAGCAGAGGATAAAAACGGACGATATAACAAACTGCCGGGCTAGTAGATAGCCAACGGGTAAGACACATCCCATGCTGGGCGCATGGGATGTGAAGTAAGTCCCTGGTACTTTCTACCAGGGCTTTAAGTACTAGCTAAAGGATTGTAACGTTTACAGCTTGCAGGCCTTTGTCACCCTGCTCTACTTCAAATTCAACTTCTTGCCCATCATTCAGCGTTTTGAACCCCTGGGAGTTAATAGCCCTGAAGTGTACAAAAACGTCCTTGCCTTCTTTTCGCTCGATGAACCCAAAGCCCTTCTTATCATCGAACCATTTAACGCGGCCAGTTTCAGTAGCCATATTTTCATCTCCCCTAATAAAAACCAAAAAAGTAGTCATCGGCATATTGCCGAGTCGTATAATGCTGAAAGATGCAGGAATTAGTTACGTACAAATGCGATGAAATATCGACCTTGAACGGACATAAATAGCCGCTGTATTCTTTACCAGCTCACGCAGTGTATCGTATATTGGGGTATTGTAAAGGGCAGATTTAATTATATGGCATTGTGGCATTATCACCATAGATGATGAAGGCCTTGTGGTTTATCACCTACATTTTTGTGCTTTTATGGTCTGGACTAAATCCCAAGGACTACTTTGTATGGTCCCTTGAAGTATTGCCAGCAATCATCGGGCTCGTTATTCTGGCCGCCACCTACCGATCTTTTCATCTTACGCCCCTTCTTTACACACTTATTCTAATGCACTGTGTCATTTTGATGGTTGGTGGTCACTACACGTATGCCGAAGTCCCTCTTTTTGAATACCTGAAACCGGTATTCAACTTTGAAAGAAATAACTACGACAAGGTTGGTCACTTCATGCAGGGTTTTGTTCCCGCCATGATAGCGAGGGAGATCATCATTCGCCGGGAACTTGTTGTTCCTGGGGCATGGAGGAATTTCTCTATTCTCAGTGTCTGCCTGGGCTTTAGTGCCTTTTATGAGCTCATCGAATGGTCTGTGGCCGTTATCTCGGGCGAATCGGCTGATGCATTTCTGGGTGTCCAGGGGTACATCTGGGATACACAATCCGACATGGCCTTTGCACTCCTGGGTGCGATAATGGCGTTGGTTTTTCTCGCTCGGCTACATGACCGGCAATTAAAAAGTTTAGGGGGTAAAGGGAGTGAGCAGGAGTAAATTTAGTGGTTTTGGGCCAGACACCATGAAGTTTCTAAGGCAACTGGCAAAAAACAACAACCGTGATTGGTTTGCAGAGAATAAGGCACGATATGAACAAAGTGTTGTAGACCCGGCATTTAAGTTCATTTCGATAATGGGAGATGAACTGCAATCGATAAGCAGCCATTTTGAGGCGATCCCCAGGAAGCAGGGCGGTTCGTTGATGCGCGTCTATCGCGATACTCGATTCAGCAAGGATAAGACACCCTATAAGACAAATATTGGTATTCAGTTTCGCCATGAGGTGGGTAAAGATGTTCATGCGCCAGGATATTACTTGCATATTGAACCGGGTAATATTTTCGTCGGTGTGGGTATGTGGCATCCCGAATCAGGCGCGCTTCGTGCTATCAGGGAACGAATTGCAGACAGGCCCGATGATTGGAAAAAGATTGTCACCAACAGAAACTTTAAGACGACCTATGAGAGGCAGGGTGACTCCCTGAAAAATCCACCGCGAGGATTTGATTTGAACGCCCCTTATATGGAGGATCTCAAAAGAAAGGATCACATGGCAGTGATGAATGTTTCTCCAGGTGATATATCTGACGGAATGTTTCCAAAAAAGCTGGTTAGTGCGTTAAAGAAGGCCTCACCCTATATGGAGTTCCTGTGTAAATCCGTGGATGTGCCTTTTTGACCGGATGCCTTGAAGGCGGGCAGATTAGCATGATCGTACCAGGCTTGGGTTTATGCGTTTCGCACATTTGGTTCAGGATATGCAATTTCCGGACTAGCCCGGACAATTCATGAAGGGATCGGAATGCCGGACCATACTAAAACCGATCAGGTACAAACTGTACTCAAGAGAAAACGAGGAAATCACATATAACACGTTGAAATTGCTGATGTTAACAACCTTTTTTAACCGCCTTCATGAAATGTCCTGGCTGGCTACATTTTGCGAAAGCAGTCGCGAATCTGCTCAACAAAAATCTCCGGCTGCTCGAATGCAGCAAAATGCCCACCCTTATCCAGTGTCTCGAAATGAACAAGGTTTGTGTAGCATTTGCTTGCCCAGCGTTTGGATGCTCTAAAAATTTCCTTTGGGAATATGCTGCAGCCCACCGGCAAGGTAATTGGATCGGTGCTCTGTGTGGCATTACCAAAACTCTCCCAGTAGAGTCTTGCTGAAGAGGCGCCCGCATCGGGCAGCCAGTACATCATGACGTTATCAAGTAGTTCATCTTTGGAGACAACATTTTCTGGATGCCCATCGCAGTCCATCCATTGGTAGAACTTTTCGATGATCCAGGCTGCCTGCCCTATAGGTGAGTCTGCCAATCCGTATCCAACGGTTTGCGGTCGTGTGCTTTGCTGCTTGGAATAACCTGAATCATGGTCCTGGTAAAATTGCATGCTGACCAGTGCGTTCTGTTCCTGTTCAGTCAGGTCGTCCATGGTTTCTGGGTCTGGGGGTACGATTGGCATATTCAGATGGATGCCCTGGCAGTTCCCGAGGTTCTGAACTCCGATTGCGTTCGTGACCAGAGACCCCCAGTCACCGCCCTGGGCATAGTAGGCCTCGTAGCCCAGGTTCACCATCAGCGTGTTCCATGCCGTGGCAATCTTCTCTATTTTCCAGCCTGGTTTGTCGGGCTTATCAGAAAACCCATAGCCTGGCAGGGTCGGGCAAACCAGGTGGAAAGCGTCCTCTTCAGAGCCGCCGTGAGCTAGCGGATCCGTAAGTGGGCCGATTACTTTTTGAAATTCCACAATAGACCCTGGCCAGCCATGGGTAAGAATCAGTGGTTTCGCACCCTCGATATGCGATTTTATATGCAGGAAATGTATCCCCAGCCCTTCGACTTCAGTTTTAAATCCATCCCACTTGTTCAGTAAGCCTTCGCGAGTTTTCCAGTCATAGTCATGAAGCCAGTATTGGTGAATCTCTTTCATGTAGCTCAGGGGAATTCCCTGGCTCCAATCATCTGGCGTTTCCTCGTCGGGCCAGCGAGTCATGCCAAGGCGTAGTTTCAAGTCGTCAATAACAGCATCAAGTGTTTCGATTTTGAAGGGGGAGATCTCTGCCATGGGTCACCTCTTTAATTGGGGCTCGGAGTTACTCTTGTACCTTAATGACGACCTTGCCAATCGCCTTTCTGTCCAGCATTCTCATCATTGCAGCACCGGCCTTAGCAAGGGGGTACGCTTCTCCTGCCATCGGTTTAAGTCTTTCCGCAGTAATCCATTCCAGCAAGGTGGTGAGCACAGGTCGTGCTTCTCCGGGGTTTGCCGCGATGAACCCACCCCAGTTAACGCCTCTGATGGAACATCTTTTCAGCAGCGTTAGATTTAATGGAATTCGGGCTATCTCACCCGCTGCGAATCCAACCACCAGGAACCTTCCATCGGGGCCAAGTGAACGGAGTGCCGGCTCTGAATAGTCCCCACCGACTGGGTCATATACCATGTTGAGGGGCTTGCCATCCAAAACCTTCTTTAGTTCATCGCGCCAGTTCTCTTGGGAATAATTCACAACATGATCCGCGCCAACTTCAATACAGGCATCTCGCTTTTTCTTACTGGAAGCAGCAGCGATGATTTGTGCGCCCATGGCTTTAGCAACATCAATTGCTGCTACACCCACGCCGCCGCTGGCACCAAGAATCAGGATAGTTTCTTTCTCCTTGAGGTCGCCCAAATGAGATAGGGCGTGGTATGCAGTGCAGTAATTCACCAGGAAGCTGGCTGCGGCCTCTGACGACAGGGCGTCAGGAATTGGGATGCAATCACTTTCCGGCAAACAAATTTTCTCTGCCAGACCGCCTCTAGACGGTGTGGCGAGAACCCGTTGACCAATCCCGAGATGTTTCACACCATCGCCAACTTTTTCTACAATGCCTGAAATTTCGTTGCCAGGGATAAATGGCACAGGCGGCTTTATCTGGTACTGGCCAGCCACGGTGAGAGCATCCACGAAACCAAGACCTGTTGCCTGAACGGCGAGAATGACGTCAGTTGGTCCTGCGATGGGCTCATCTACTTCCTTGATCTTCAGTTTGTCTGGGGAGTCGTATTTTTCACAAACAATCGCGCGCATGATTTTGTTACTGCTGCCTTTATTGAGAGGGACATGTTAAGTGAAATATATTTGTGTTGCCACAATAGGTGGGTCAAGTTATTTGACTGATCATCAGCTATTTCCAGAAACGCCTACTTTCCGATATCGGTTGCGATCAGGAGTCTTCAGACCTGCTTTTTGTTTTTATGGTCTGTTGGGGCGATAAATCGCATGAACTTTCCATGCTGACCTAACGATGTGAAAGTGTCGCGCAGGCTAGTGTTTGGGCTGCGCAAGCTCAACAGTTCGTGCTGCTGTTGGCGCAGGCGACTGGCCTAAGGTCATTCAATATGGCGGACGATGTCCTGGAACTGGTCAAAAATTTCTTCTTCCATGTAGTCTCTGAACTCACCCGCATCAAAGTAAGCGCCATGACATTGCGGGCATGATTCGAATTTGATTTCAAAAGGCTCCTTATGCAGTACATGGTCCATCTTTACGTTGCACTTGGGGCAGGGAACATCCAGAATTTCGTTGAACCTGGCGCCAACAAACTCATCACCAATATCAATCGAGTCTGCACCCTCGAGCGCCTTCAGGTCTTCCTTTTCAAGGTGATCGAAAAACATCCCAAAACAATCCGAGCAGCGATCAATTTCTATTCCCTGGTAGTCGATAACCGTCATATCGGATAAGCACTTTGGACATTGCATGGTTATTCCTCTATTTCAGAAGCCAAAAATTCAAATGTTCGATCGAAAGACTCAATATCACTTGCTGCGATAACGGCACAGAAATCAGTGACACCGATGTCTTTGAGTTGCCGTATCTTACTCCTTAATTCTGCTTCATCACCAGCTATCGCTAAATCTGCAGGTCCAGCTATCCCTTCTTTATCCAGCATAGACCTGTAGGAAGGAAGCATACCGTAAACCTGCAATGCCTTTGATATGTATTCGCGCGTTCCGTCAGGGTCGTTGGTCAGGACGATTGGGAATCCAGCCGCAATCGTTGGCTCACCTTTACCGGCGGCGCTGGCTGATTTGCTGATGGTGGGGATGACATAATCTGCAAGGGTGCCAGGTCCTGTCATCCAGGTGATAGTGCCATCGGCTAATTCACCCGCCAGTTTCAACATAAGTGGACCCAGTGCAGCAACAAGCAGAGGCACCGGTTGGTAGCCAGGCACCTGCAAAGTAATGTTGTTGACGGTATATTGTTCCCCGGCGAAGGTGGTGGTCTCTCCTTTCAGCAAAGGGCTAAGGATTGAGAGGTATTCCTTCATGTGCTTTGCTGGTTTGTCGTAGGAAAGCCCAAACATACCTTCAATTACGATCTGGTGAGAAAGTCCGATTCCCAGCGTAAACCTTCCCCCTGCTGCCGCGCCTGCCGTTAATGCCTGTTGAGCAATTGCGGTGGGATGGCGAGGATAGGTAGGCGTAACTGCGGTGCCCAGGGCAATGCTACTGGTATGTTGGCCAACCATAGCCAGCGTTGATATAGCGTCAAGACCAAAGACTTGAGCCATCCACAAACATGCGAAGCCGCTGGTTTCAGCTCTTTGTGCCAGCCTTATTGTATCCTCTATAGTCAGCTCGGTAAGGTCCGCTGCGCCAATCATAAGCCCGGTGCGCATTCATCACTCCCTAGGTCAGTTAACCGTTATTATCCTGGACCGGTGTTTACTTTTGCAACAGGAATCCTTTCCATGAACCAAATACATTTGACAGGTCAGGTGTATAGACCACTTCAAATCCACTGTAGCGAGGTCTATTGAATTCTGTAAAAGTGACCAGTCCTGATGCATTGGTCGCACCAGAGACAATTGGGACTACATCTGCATCAACCAGGTTGGCAGAATTTTGGATGTAGCGCTTGTTGCGAACATTTTGACTGAAGAACCTGAACTTCCATTCCCGCCAGGTATAGTCCACTGACAAATCCCAGGTTGTGTAATTGGCGATCTTTGCGACTTGAATATGTGAATTAGTCTGGTAGTCATTGACGTATCGATAAGCTGCATAGGTATTAACGATTCCGGAGGCAAAATCAAAAGAATAAAGTGCAGACACAAAGTAGGTGTCTGAGGGGGCACGGTTTGGTGCCAGGCCCTCCAAGTGAAACTCAGCGCCCGGAGTGGCAGGGTCTGGTACTATATATTTTTCGTAGTCGGCGTTCATGTGGCTGTATGAACCGCGAAGATAGAGGTTTTCAATGGGTACCGCCTCAAACTCGAGCTCGTATCCGTTGGTTTCGATAGAGGCAACATTGTCGATAATTGATTCCAGGCGTCCCGAGGAGACGGGGGCAATAAATTGTTCGTGTTTGCTGTCGAGTTCGTTTTCAAAGTAGGCCAGGTTGAGTCGTAACTTGTCGTTAAACCACTCGCTCTTCATGCCCAGTTCCCAGTTGGTATTTGTTTCACTGTCATAGCTTTTCGCTGAATCAGCTGATACAGCATTTTCACTGAACCCCCCGGGTGTAAAGCCTTGCGAGTAGCGAAAATAGACCATCGCCTGAGGATCAACTTTGTAACTGGCGCCGCCAGAGTAACTCCACTTGTCCCAGTCGTTGCTGTCGGTGATTATCGTCGGCGAAGGAGTAATCGTATTCCCGCTTCTGATACCAGAAGGACTGTGCCTGAAATCCTTTTCGATAGAGGAAAGCCGGGTACCTAAATCAAGAGTCCACTGGTCATCCAGGACATACTCCACATGGGCAAAGAATGAATAGGTGGTCGATTCTGAATTTGAAGTGAGTTGCTGTACGTCGAGGGCGTTGTGGGCATCACCTAGGCCCGCGTTACCTAACGCGTTGAGGATAAAGAACTCTTCCTGGAACAGGCTGTATTTCGAGGAGAGGTAGTAGATACCCGTGGAGTAGTACAATTTTTCAGAAAGTTGTTCCGACAGGCTTATTTCCTGGGATACCTGTTCATAGTCCTGGTCTGATGACATTGAATAAAAATCAACCTGGGTTGCATCCAGGTCCCTGTCCCACTTCTCCTGGGTATTTCGGAATCCAG
>PBRP01000113.1 GCA_002726655.1 Gammaproteobacteria bacterium | reverse complement strand
TCATCGAGTTGGTCGTGATGCACCCAGTGCCCTGCATCCTCGATAATTTCATGGCGGGCATTCGGAAAATGGACAACCGGGTCCTGTTCCCCCTGACCATGCCAACTCTCGGTACCACTGACCAGAAGGATCGGCGAATGAATTCGCGCCCACAACTCATGTGTCTGCTCCTGGTTCATGTCATAGGGTGACATCACATGGGTATAGTTATCGAACTTCCAAGAGTAGGTACCATCTTCATTCTGGTTGCAGCCGTGGATCGTCAGATGGCGCGCCTGATCATCACGAAGGTGACTGTTTGCCTCATGCATTCTTTTGTACGCATCTTCAAGGGTTTTATACCGCTTGGGAAGACGTCCTGAAATCTTGCGATTTTGCTCAATCCACTCATGCATGCGTTCATGAACGGATTTGTCCCGATACATCCACCAGGGGCCACCCGTGCCCTCAATAGCGACAAGCTTCTTAATATGATCCGGATAGGTCCCGGCATAACGCAGCGCCACCGCACCACCCAGGGAATGAGCTATCACATTCAGCGGCGCGAGATCCAGTTGATGAATCAACTGGGCTAGATCGTATACATATTCGCTGTGACTATAGGCACTACCAAGTACCCAGGCTGAATCACCATGCCCCCGGAAGTCGGGTGCGATAATGTGGTAATCAGAACACAATTCCTGGGCTACCCAGTCCCAATTATGACAATGGTCACGGTTACCATGAACTAACAACAGGGGTGGTGCCTCTGGATTACCCCAGTCAAGATAGTGCAGGCGCAGCCTCTGGGAAAAATAATTATGGGAGGTTGGACTCGCTTTTCCATTACTCATAGATGGTGGTCACTCCGACGCTCAATGGTTCATGAACCTTAGTATAACAAGATACACAATGAGCCTTGACCCACTATGGATTGCGCATCGATGTTGTTACTATCAATGTCCAGCTATTTGATTCTGTATGGATATGTCGGTAGCACCAGGCACAGTGATAGATGCTCTGAAGCATCGGTACATTAAGAAGGCGGGTCCGGCCCCCAATGCCGACGAGGAGCAATTGATCCAATCGCTCCGGGATATAGCTGACGATCAGCTTTCCAACAAACAAGGCCTGCTTGACCTGGTAGCTGCATCAAGCCCCGATTCCGTGTTTAGTGATGCCAATCTGGCAACCCTGCAATCCGTCGATGACTGCATCAACCTGATTTCAAAATTGATCGATGTCGACCAGCAAATCAGTGACCAGCTACAGCTGGTTATGCCGGAACTGGCCTGTCAATTACTGCAAACCCCGAACCTGCCCCTTGAAACCCAAGATCACTCCATCCTTGCCGTTCTTGACCTCCTGGTCAGTGCCAGCGTCGGATGGTCACCAGACCTGGGGAGAGCGGGGGAAAAACTTTTCAGCGAGATCAGTGAGACCGTCGCCTCCACCCGAAGCGGGGCAGGGGATTTCAAGGAACCACTGGAAAATATGCAGGCTTTCCTGGATAAGGAGCAAAAGAGAACAAGCAAGCTTGAAGAACGACTGATCGCCTCTGAAACCGGCATTCTGCGATCCCGCAAAAGTACGGTCATGACAGCACAAATGATCAACAGGGAAATGAATGACAAAAAACTCACACCACCAATTATCGAGTTCCTCCAGGGGCCATGGTATGACTCTATTCAATTGTTGGCTCTAACAAAAGGCTTCAACAGCGAGGAATGGTTTCGTGCGGTCAAAATGACTGAAACCATTATCTGGACCTACCAGCCATTCGAAACTGAACATGAGGATACCCTGCAGAAAGAAAAGCAGCGCCTGTATCGTATCATTGAACATATACCCGCTGAAATTCGTGAACTCTTGGTGGCGCTGGAGCACAAGACAGAAAGCAGCGAAGCCGCCCTCGAGAATATTGAAAGTGAACACGTCATGGTGATCTCGGGACAGGCGCTGGAATATGAAGAGTTTTCTCCAATCGAGACTGGCGAGCAGACCTTCGATCAGGGAACTTCAGTAAGTCGGATTCTCCTCAAAAAAGTCAACAACCTCCAACCAGGCCAGTGGTTTACTTTTGAGGAGGACAATATCCAAGCCCGGATCAAACTCGTTTTGAAACTTGAAGATATTCAGCAGCTTCTGTTTACCAACCGCAACGGGATGAAGGCACTGGAAAAGAGTTTTGATGAACTTGCCTACTACTTGTCTGCCAGCGTAATAAAACTCCTAACACACGAAGCGATATTTACTTCAACCTTCACATCCTACTATCAGGGCCTGGTTGAAACACTTGAAAAGGATCAAAAACAGGCAGCCGAAGACAGGGTGGAGGCCGATCGTGAGGAGGCAAAGCAGGAAGCTGCCAGAAAAGAAGCCATTGCAAAGGCAAAAGCTGCCGCCCTGGCAAAAGAAGAAGCCGACAGAGAACAACAGGAACGTGAACGAGAAGAGCGGTTAACAAACGCTCGCAACGAAGCTGCAAAGGAAGAAAATATTGAGAAGGTAAAAGAACTCAACGAAACAGTGAATGCACTCAACGTCGGTGCCTGGTTAAAACTCCCAGGCGCTGATGGGGTGATGGAGGAGTGCAAGCTGGCAGTAAAAATCGCAGCTGCGGATAAAATGATTTTCGTCGGCCGTTCAGGGGTAAAGATTGGAGAGTATTCGACAAAACAACTGGTACAGCTGCTGGTTGCAGGAGAGGCTGTAATTGACGATGAAGGAGTTGAATTCGAAGACACACTGGCTCAGGTAGTGACCAAGCTACGCCAGGACAGGAATAAGAGCTATGGCGACCTCACAGGATCATGAGGGCCGGTTAGATACCCGGCTGGAACTCGAGGCAACAATATTTGTTGAAATCCTCGCATCTGACAATAACAACGCTGGCAATGTACTCATGTGCAATTCACTCGACCTGTCTGCGAATGGCCTACAGGTAGTCGTCGACGACGAGATGCCTGCCGGCTCGATATTCAGATTATGCATCGACCTTAAGGATGCGGAACCCATTTTTCTGGTAGCCGAGGTTAAGTGGCAAAGGCCAGATCCGGAGGCTGAAGCCTTTAGAATTGGATTTTCCCTGTTTGAGTCCGATGACACGGACATACAGCGGTGGAAGGACCTGGTCGCGGAAATGCAGGATGTAGAGTAACAGCCACTTACCACCTTCACACAATATGGCGGTTAGATAATTTTCTCCGCCTGCAGTGCCAGCAGTTCATCTGCGCTAAGCCCAAGCATTTCACCATAAACAGCTTCGTTACTGGCTCCGAGCTCCGGCTCCATACCTGGCTCTCCGGTATCACCAAACGCAATATTAATGGGTGAATTAGGCAGGGTGATATCTCCGAGCAGCCCATGTTTCACATCTCTCAACATGCCACGCTCATGTAAATGAGAATCTGCCAGAACCTCTTCGACATCCCGTACCATCGCGCTCGGTACACCAAATTCCTGCAGAGCTTTCAGCCCTTCCGCCTTGGTTCGAGTGGATGTCCAACTACTCACTATCTCATCAACTTCATCCATCAGTTCAGCCCGCTGGGGCATGGTTTCATACCTCTTTTCCTGAACAAGCTCGGGTCTGCCGATTGCCGCGACCAGTGATCGCCAGTGACTGTTACGAATACAGATAATGGAAACGTGCCCGTCCAGAGAGGGATATACATTGTATGGCGCCAGCGCCAGCCCGGCGTGTTTGTTGCCGGTTCGAGCGGGTACTTCCTTATCGTGATAATAGTAGGCGCCAATGATGCTCGCCAGAGTGGGTAAAACTGAATCCTGCATGGCAACATCCAGAACTATCCCCGCGCCGGTTTGCTCCCGCTGCAACAACGCTGTGACCACGGCGCTATAAAGGTGGATACCACCAAAAAAGTCTGAGATTGCCGGACCTGCCTTCAATGGCGGCATATCTTCAATGCCAGTGGTACTCATTACGCCTACCATCGCCTGCACAGTAACGTCCATGGCCAGGTAGTCCCGTTGTTCTCCCGATCGTCCGTATCCGGACCCGGCTGCGTATATTAATCGCGGGTTAATCTCGAGGAGCGTTTTGCTATCCAGCCCCAGGTTCTCCATGGTATCCGGGCCGAAGTTTTCCAGCACGACATCAGCCTGCTCTACCAGCTGCTTAAAAAGTGCGATTCCTTTTGCTGTTTTCAGATCTAGAGTGATGGACTCCTTTTGCTGGTTTAACATGGCAAAGGCGTAGGTCCCAGTAGTGAGCTGCCCCCTACCCCGCAATGTTTCTCCCAGGAGGGATTCAACCTTTATCACTCTCGCACCTGCCATAGCCATCAGAAATGTGGCATAGGGTCCATTGTAGATCTGGCCCAGGTCAAGAACAGTAACGCCATGCAAAGCCTGTAGCCTAGTCATAAACTCCTCCCTGTATCTGCCCAGACTGGCTAGTCTGGCAACCCCAATACTCGCTTGGCAACAATGTTGAGCTGGACCTCCGAGGTCCCGCCTTCAATAGAGTTTGCCTTTGTTCGCAGCCACGCCCGTGTTCTGGCTATCTCATCGCCGCTGAACCCATCGCCCTCCCAGCCAAGCATCTGCGACCCCATCGCCTCCAGCATAAGCTCGTACTTGACCTTGTTCTGCTCCGTTCCATACAGCTTGAACATTGATGACACAAAACTCGGTGCTTTTGTTGATTTGGATTCCTCCAGACTGCGCCGGACCGTCAGTCCAAAGGAACGATCATTCATCGAATGCTTAATTATCTTACTGCGCAAACTGTCATCAGCCAGCTTGCCACCTTTCATGCCTACGTATTCTGCAGCAAGGTCTTGCAGGGACCGTGTCGCCTGATTGCCACTCCCCATGCTGCCAATCATGGTCCTTTCGTATTGAAGCAGCCGTTTGGCTACTGTCCAGCCCTCATTAACCGTGCCAACAACATTCTTTCGTGACGCCCTCGCATCTTCGAAAAAAGTCTCACAGAAAGGTGACATGCCACTGATCAGTTTTATTGGTTTTACGCTAATGCCAGGCTGATCCATACTGAAGAGTATAAAAGTAATGCCACGATGCTTGGGTGCATCCGGGTCCGTACGAACCAGGCAGAAGATCCAGTCCGCATTGTCGGCGCCCGAAGTCCATATTTTCTGACCGTTGATGATGTACTCGTCACCATCGGCAACAGCGCTGGTCTGCAGGCTGGCAAGGTCGGACCCTGAGTTCGGTTCACTGTACCCCTGGCACCACCAGATCTCGCCACTGGATATCCTGGGGAGGTGTTCCGCCTTCTGTTCCTCTGTGCCAAATTCCAGCAGCGCAGGGCCGATCATCGCCAGACCCATGCCAACCAGGGGCTCCCTGGCATTTATGCGGCCCATCTCTTCCCTCACTATGCGGCTCTCCTGGGTATTTAACCCTGCACCGCCATATTCTTTCGGCCAGGTTGGTGCCGTGAAGCCTTTTGCAGCGCAAAGATCCATCCATACCTTGGTATCGGGATTCTTGTAGGTTGCCCGCCTGCCGCCCCCCGGAATTTCCTGCAGCGGCATGGGTGTGCGCATGGACGCGGGACAGTTAGCTTCCAGCCAGCTTTGGGTCTCCTCACGGAAACTATCTAGGGACATTCACTTTTCTCCATCTTATGTACTAATTTTTCTTCGATAAATCTACTCAGGACTGATTTCAAATAGCGTGATCTCACTCTGGGTGCCAAATCTCATCACTGGTCCCCAGGTGCCTGTACCCTGGGAAACATATAACCGAGCTTCACCATGTTTATACATTCCTTTAACCATGTCGAATACCCTGTTGACCAACAGGTTGAAGGGCACGATCTGGCCATTGTGTGTGTGCCCACACAACATCAGGTCAACCCCCGCCTCGGCGGCAGCCACCAGGCCCCTGGGTCGATGATACAACAGCAGGCTAAAAGCGTTTCTGTCCACATCAATATGGTGCAGCTGACTTCTTACCTGCAGCGCATCTTCCTTGTCATCTATGCCAATAACCTGCAGGTCTTCTCTAAACTTATCTGCACAGTTGCGCAGGACTGTTACACCAAGACCGGTAAGCAGCTTTATGATTTCATCCAAATCCTCGTATTTTTCATGGTTACCCGTACAAAAAAAGATTGGACCCGAGATGCTTCTTAGAGAACTGATTTCGCTCTCCTGCACTCCACTTGCGTCAATAAAGTCACCGGTGATGCAAACGAAGTCAGGTTCCAGGTGATTAATTTTTTCTACGACACGTTCAAGGAATGATCCGCTCCTGGAGCCAATATGAACGTCACTGATCTGCACGAAGCGAACTTCATTTCTAAGTCTGGGCGAGGTGAATCTGACCCGCTCTGTCACGGGATTTAGCGCCACCACCAGACCAATGGCTCCACACAGCAGGCTGACACCTATGACGATCATTGCTGCAGTCATTGCCGATACAAGGTCGGTAAAAACAATCGGCTCAAACATAAGCAAAGTGAAGAACATTATGGGGCTGATTCCCAACCAGAAATCAGCTGTAAGCCGCAACCACCTTGCCCAGGCGCTGCGATTGTGACGAAGGAACATCCGACTGATGATTTGACTGCCTGAAAGAGGAAAGAAAATCAGCAGCGTTAACCACAGGGGTGATTCAAGCCAGTGACACAACCTTAATATTGGATAGAAAAAGAACGGTATGTGCAACAACAGGACAACAGCCACGAAACCACCCCAGCCACGCGCACGCAGGGTAATGGTTCGAGACGGTGTCTCAGAATTTACGTCAACCGATGTTTCACTCACGATTTAATCTTCTCACTGGCACTTTGGTGGCCAGCAACATTTCAGGGGAAGGTATTGCCGCCTTTGAGGCCGCCATTGTATCAACCACTTAGTGAATGGCAAAACCTGTGTACACAGGTTGACGTCTGACCAATTACCTGCAGGAATACTAACCTTGAAAAACAGGCATACAGCAGCAATCAACCGCGACTTTTCTAATCTGTCAGGAATTTGTCGAACCAGCTTTCCCCATCAGATACCCGCACGCAACAAGCCAAACGGCCATTACCACCTCAAATGTGATAAACACAGCCGCCAGGTCGGCACCATGGACAAGGGTCGCTAGCGTACGAAATACAGCCGCAGCGCCAAGAAACAGTGCAGCGGCATAGAGCCAATGACCCTGGCTGCGCACCGCACCGAGAAATACAAGGGTAGCGACGCCAAGAAAGAACGCACCGAAATCTCCAATCTGGGTACTGCGGCCGATACCATCCAGCAACGGCATACCTAATCCTTTCGCACTTTCTTCCGGCTGAATGAGCCAGCCAATACCACTGGCCGCCATCATGATACCGGGAAGACTGGCGACCAGCCTTAGCACTATTCTTTTCATAGTTCAGTCCTCAAATAAATCCTCACAGCCACTTCCCGCCAGGATAGCGTCCACTGACGCGCGGTCCTCGCTGGCAAGCGCATTATATTCTCCTCGAATCCACTGCAGGCATTTTCCCTGGTAAGGGAAAGCCGGCTGCGTCCATGCCCGCCCGTCGATCTCGGTTTCCATCGTATCATCACCGGACTGTAACGCCTGGGCATTGGCAAGCAAAGCAGGGACATACACGCGACCTATTTCAGCCAGCAGGTCACCAAGGGTAAGTCTTGCTTCATCTCTTGTCAGGAAACCATCGTCCTCGACTGCGAGCCCTGAGAGATCATCAACCACATCAGTCCAGGCATACACCCTCGGCGCCTCACGCAGACAAATTGCAGCTGGCGTTGGGTCAAATTTTGCCAGTTGTGTCAGTTGCGCATAGAAAGCGAAGTCCGCAGACCCGGGCCTGCTCCCCATCACAAAAGTCTGCTTCTCGATGATGGTATCCATAATCTTTAGAAAGCGCAGGTAACTGTCTTCTATGACGGGGGCGGTTATATCATTGGAGCCAACAACGTACAGCCTGGAAATCTGGCGCTCACGGATAAATTTATCCATCTGTAACAGGTCTTCATCCGAGGCATTGAGGCTCTGCCAGCGTGGCAGAATTTTTCCTGCCATCTCAATATCGGGCTCATAGTACCAGCGAAAATGAAACATGGCCTTGGTCAGCCATTCATCTCCGTAGTCTTCAATAAGATAGTTGATGAACGCCATTGCAGGGTCAGACGGTATAACACTTCTCTCTCCAAAGGCCGCCTCAAACCTTCTTATGAGTGGCGTGGAATCGACAACAGCTTCTAGTTCACCGCCATCGTTTGGCAAATAGAAAGTCGGCAGCAGGCTCACCTTAGGTGATGGCAGGGTGGTTTCTTCCGTATGGTTTCCGATTAAGAGTTCATAGGGAATTTTTCTGTAACGAAGCAATGCGAGCATCTTGCGCGTATAAGGAGATCCGGGGGCACCTTTAAACCTCAGTGGTACTGGTATATTCATCGTGCTTCCATTCTATCTGGCAATACATCAATAATAATGACTTCCATTAACTTAGGCAATGCGCAATGCGCTATCCGCATCTTATATACTTGATGAATCCTCATTCTTGCTCGGGCTTGACCAGGCTAATCAGTTTCCATCCTGCTTCAGGCTCAAGCGCTCCCTCAGCGGTCTGAACATGCAATCTACCGGACGGTTCAACTGCGAAGAGCGGAATGAACCTCTCCGCATAGGTTTCCATATACTCAACAAAACCGAACTCATCACTGAGTGGAGTAACACGAACAGTTGCACCGGCAGTCAGCCAACCCAGCAGCATATTGTAGGAAACATCTTCACCAAACATCCGCTGTCCACGCAACCGGGTTGAAACCCGGTGTTTGTCTTTTTGCTCACCTTCCGCTGCCGATGGCAGTTCGTAGGCATTGCGGGCACCAAATACAGAGCGGTAGTACATGCTGGCAACGACATCAAAATTGGTTCTGCCGGTGAGGCTGACGAGGTTACCTATACCACTCAGGTCCAGGTAGCGGTCTGCATGTTCGGATACGGGATTACCAAAGTAAGTTTCAATACCATCCATTCTAGCCTGGCTGATATTGTCCCACTCACTATCTGCGATCAGTACCCTGACCTCCTGCTCATGTAGCGCCTTTGCCAGCATGCGGCCCACCTGGCCTCCGCCGACAATCAGAAACCCCGATGGCGCCGGGTCGCGAACTCCAAGCCAGTGAGCAACGTACTTGGCGGTGGTGCTCTGCAGAACCACTGTGCCAATAATGATCAGAAAGGCAAGGGGTACGAAAATTTCTGCATCCTCGGCTCCAATCTCCACCAGGCGTATTGCAAATACCGAAGCCACCGCTGCACAAACGATACCCCTTGGGCCAATCCAGGAGATCAGCAATCGCTCCTGCAGGGTCAATTCACTGCCGATACAGGAAATAAACACCGACAGGGGTCTGGCCAGGAATATAACCCCAGCCAGCAGAATCAGAGAATCGAAGCCGATAGAATACAGCGCATCCAGATCGACCCGTGCAGCCAGGATGACAAAAAGACCCCCAATCAGGACGACAGTCAGGCTTTCTTTGAAATCCAGGATATCTTTTACGTCCAGATCTTTCTGGTTCGCCAAGGTCATGCCAAAAATCGTAACAGCCAGCAATCCAGACTCGTGTGCAAAGTGTTCAGCAGCAGCAAATACAACAAACACGAGCAGCAATGTTATTGGACTCCGGAGATACTCAGGAACCAGGTATCGCCCGAGCATCGCCCCAAGTCCAAACCCGGCAATACATCCTGTAACCACACCAACCAGGACAATCTCAAGGAAAAGAAGGAGGATTGAACCAATGGCTTCGCCCCCCTGGGTCGAGATATAGAAGTCAAATGCCAGAACCGCCAACAGGGCACCAAGGGGGTCAATCACAATCCCCTCCCAGCGAAGAATGTTTGCGATCCTTTTATTAGGCCTTACGGTGCGCAACATGGGCACAATCACCGTGGGACCCGTCACAACCACAACTGCACCAAACAAAAAGGCCAGTTTGTATTCGAAACCGATCACCGTGTGAACAAGCCAGCTCGTAATAGCCCAGGTCACAAAGGCACCAATGGTCACCAGATTTCTGACCGTGGATCCAACCTCTTTCAGTTCGGAAAAATGCAGTGTCATGCTGCCTTCAAACAGGATCACAGCCACTGACAAAGAAACGAGGGGGAACAAGATATCCCCAAAAAAGGCGTCCGGATCAAGCCAGGAAAGTACAGGGCCAACCAGAATACCGAAAAGCAACAGAAACAGGATCGCTGGCAGACGTACCCGCCAGGCGACCCACTGGGCAACAGCACCGAGAAAGCCAATCCCTGCTATAGTTGATAGTGCACTAAATTCCAAACCTAACTTACCTCAGACACCGGTCTTTCGAGTTCCCGCTTCCGGTGGCGCATGTGCGCCACCAGCAAAGCACTGGGCCTTCGACATCCAGTCCCTGGCATTGTCACCTGTTACCTTCAGGTTGGTATCGGCAATGTTGCGTACCTGCGTCACCACCTGACAAAATTCTTCCGCCAGCCCCTCTATGAGTTCACCGTCACCAGGCTCGTTATAAGTCCATAGATCACCGGACGGCGCAGCCAGTTTCAAACATGGCCTGGGCTCAGGGGGAACCTCACCGCGCACACTATAGGTCCAGCCATAGGTATTGTTACCGAGCACAACAATGTTGCGAACTGCATCAGAGTTAACGCGCACCTCCCCCAGCAGATCGTAGACCGCCTGGCCATGAGCCCAGGTTTCCATCAACCTGGCGGTGATGGATGAGCGTGCACTCATGTCCGGACCTGCCCACTTCAGGCGCGCGGCTGGGTCTGCATCTCCAAATCGCCCGGCCATTTCGCGAAAAAACTTCAACCACTCTCCAACCAGTGCCTGGCCCTTAAGACCATCCAGCCATTTGTCTTCAAAAGATGTGATCGTGCCCCCTTCAGCCGAATGCTTGCCTAGACTCTCAAGGTACTTCAACAAGGCAGCCTCATCATTCAAAGACAGGTCAGCGGCATAGTTCCAGATGTGCAGGTGACCCAGAACGTTGTTTATTGTCCAGCCCTTAAATGCTGTTTTCCTCTCGAGGTCAAGATCCGAAAGTGTTGCCACCAGTTGGTGGAGCTTCTCACTCTCATCTCGAAAATCCTGCGCCTGTTGCATCATGCCTTTGTCCTATCGATCACTAGAATATTGACCTGTGAGGATACACGATAAGCAACCCGGCGCGCTTCCTCATCATGTCTTTGTACCAGACTTCCATTTTTTAACGACTCCCCCAGCTATCAACAAAAGTAACTTCAACTGCGGTGAGTCGGTTCGCAGGCTTCAAGCGTGCATCCTTCGTATAAGCAATCGGTAACATCACCGTCTGCAATACACCTTCAGGAATATCCAGAATGCCGGCAATTTCTTCCTCTCTTGCTGACAGTAACGAGGTCCAGGTCGTGCCAATCCCCCGGGCTCGAAGCGCCAGCATCAGCGACCAGGCAGCCGGCAGTATCGAACCGTAGAAAGCCACATTGCTGGAATGAGATGGTTCAGGCTGTCCTATAACACAGACAAAAATCAACGCAGGCATTTCGTGCATTCTGTCCATTAGCGCCTGGTGCGTTGACTTGATTGAAATTCCTCTGGCTGCAGTCAATTCAAGCATGACTTCCTGGTACACACGAGCTACCTGCAACTTCTTATCATCATCTCTCACGACCAGGAAACGCCAGTTTTCTCCACCCATACCTACTGGCGCCTGGGTGGCGATACTAATGCAGTCTTCTATAACCTGCTGCTCGACCGGACGTTCAAAATCCAACTTCCGCCTGACGGAACGGGCAGTGCTCAGCACAGTATCGATATCGTCTGTGTTTAACGAATTAGTCATAAGCGTCGCCTGATCCCGAAAGATGTTCAACTATGACCCAGGCCGACAAAACAATGCAACCAGCCTCTCAGCCATCGGATCAGAACTGAGAATCTGTTGTACTCGGGCTTCACCAGCCTTCCTCTCAATCGACAGAAACCCGCTGCAACTTGATAACAAGAATGTGCTTGCCTGACCGGAAAATATTGAAATTTTAAAGGCGACCTTGCCGATTAGGGTTGCGCACAACGTTGACGCCATTCGTCGTCCAGAACCGGTGACTCATTTGACGTGAAGGTGCAACCAGTACCCCCTCCGTATATTTCTTTGCAAGGTCCAGCATTTTAAGTTTCTCTTCTTCTTCGCCCTTTGCAGCATGGATTTCGGCCATGGCGATATAGAAATCCGGTTCGTTACGTTTTAGGCGGATAGCCTTCTTAAGGTGCTTCCGGGCTTCTTTTAAGTGCCCTTTGCGGATAGCAGCACGAGCCTGGAAATAGTTAAAATATGGATTTCTTGCATGATAGTGCTTTACCCGCTCTTTCAACTGCGCCGCTTCCCCGTCACGATCCGTATACCGGTAAAGCAATACCAGGTTACCCAGTGCAGAATAGTTAGCATAATCCTGATCTAGTGCTCTCAGGTAACTGAACTCTGCAAGTTCATACTGACCAGTACGACGCATGGCTGCTCCCATATTATTCCAGGCACTCGAAAATTTAGGTCTCAACCTGATTGCACGGCGAAAATTCACCAACGATTCATCAACTCTGCCATCGACAATTGCCTCAGCACCAAGATTATTATAGAAGAGTGCATGGGCTTCCAGGTCCGAAATAATTTTGGCATCCATATCACCCACAACAAACTCAGGGAGAAAATCTATGACATACGAACGGCCTCCACCCGCGCTTCCAGTAGCGACAATATGCTCGTATCGAATCATCGTATTGCCCTGGTGATCCCAGGCAGGGTCGACAGCGACAGTCTGGAAATGTGCATCCAGCCCCAAATACCGGGCGGCTGCTATAAACAGACTGGTCATTGACAGGCAATTCCCGGCCCGGGCTTCAAAGGTATCGGTTGCGCTTAGCGTGGAAGCCGCATCGTAGCGAACATTTAGCTGGTCCTCGCCATAGAGAAGCTCACCTGGGTTCGGCATCCGGAGAAGACTAGCATGGCAATTAAAAGTGCGGCTGATCTGGACAAGACTGGTTCTGCTCCTTGACTAAATATCAAGTAGCCTGGTTTCACGATTATTCAAAGTCTGAGTTCCCAATAATCCTTAATTTGTTCAATCATTCAGAGATGGGCTCCACGCCACAGTCGAGAATCATCTGCCTGACCTCGCCCAGCATTTCATCCAGCTCATCCTCACTGGTACCACGCATTACGAGGTTTGTACCAAAACCATCCTGGCGAAAGAATGGATAGGAGCCCAGGTCAACATCGGGATGTTCTTCCTGAATAGCTCGCAGCTTGACAGCAACCTTGCCCTCGCTCAAATAGGCACCGATAGATCTTGACCGGACCGGGTCACCACCAGGAATTCGCTTCCTGTCAAAGGTCGTTACCATTGCCTGCATAACGATGGGAATGCCCGCCATGACAAACACATTTTCCATCTGGAACCCGGGTGGACCACCCGTTGGGTTCTCTATCAGGGTGGCACCCTTTGGAATCCTTGCCATACGCATTCTTGACTCCATCACATCAGGTGGGGCTTCCCTGCTTTGGATAATTTTGACGACTTCCGGGTGCAGTTCCAGCACTGTGTTGAAGGCCAGCGCAATACAGTCAGCGGTAATGTCATCATGGGTCGGCCCTATACCCCCCGTCGTAAATACGTAGTCGAATTTTTCCCGGCACTCGTTAACCGTATCAACGATGGTCTTTTCCACATCCGGTATGACACGCGCCTCCACCATTCGGACACCAAGTTCGTTGAGCTCGACTGCCAAATGAGCAAGGTTAGTGTCCTGGGTTCTGCCGGACAGTATTTCATTGCCGATAATGATCAAACACCCGGTTACCGGATCGCCAGCCATCAATTTCTCCCGTTATTCTTCTGCCTGATAGTCAATATAGGCCTGCAGGTCCCTGCCTGGGGCTGCTGCGAAAGTTTCTCCACTATCTACTACCTCAACAATCAAGTCCACGCGGAAGGAACGGAAGTCTTCACGCAGTTCACACCAGGCACCCAGGGTCCACTTGTTTCCCCAGAAATACAATATGAGGGGCCAGATTTTCCTCCTTGTTTCCTCTCCCCTGAGGGATCGGTAACAAACTTCCAGCTTTTTGCGCTCTTCTGACGCAACTCGCACCATTTCAAGGTTGTTACTCAACCCTTCCGACATCTGGAAACCAGGCACCTTGATCGCATTCAGTTTTATTTCTTTCTTGAGTCTCTCTGGCAGAACAGATTCAATCTTGCGAATAGCAGTCGCTGTGGTTGACCCCAGCTTCTTATCTGACCAGGCCCTGACCATCTGCGCCCCAAGGGCCAGCGCCTTCAATTCCTCACTGTTAAACATCAGAGGAGGCAATCGATATTCATCCCGCAGGAGATAGCCAACCCCCGCCTCTCCATCGATGGGGATACCGGAACCCACCAGGTCGCTGATATCCCGGTAAATGGTTCTATCAGAAACTTCCAGCTTCTCTCCAAGATAACGCGCAGTACGAACCTTGCCCTCCTGCAACAACAACATAAGCTGGAATAATCGATCTGCCCGACGCATGTTTCCGCAACCCTTTCTATCCTCCTGACATAAGGTTGTCAGCAAGGATCATCTATACTTACTGTCGATCCAAGAGGAAAAATGACCATGATGAACCGACTGCCTGCTGCTGCCCGCCTGCGAGCAGCAGAATTTCTACTTGAAAACGGCACCAATCTACAACGTCAGCGCTATTCATTCCACTTTGAAGGAGCTGGCGCTGATCTGGTGTTGGCAGCCCTGGGAGAATACCAGAATGATGATGGCGGATTCGGCAGTGGACTCGAACAGGACCTGCGCACAAAAAACTCTTCGGTTATCTGCACAACTGTAGCACTCCAGATTATGGAGGAGACGCGTTTGGAGTCAGAAAATCAGCCCCTCAGACAGGCGATCAACTTCCTGGAGCAGCAATACCAGTTCAACAACTGGCCGAATATAGGCAGTAACTGCAATGACGCGCCGCATGCACCCTGGTGGAAGTTCGACAATGAATGGGCCAGCGGCGACAGATTTCTCGCCAACCCCGGGGCAGAAGTACTGGGGTACCTATTGCAACATAACACCAAGCTGGGCACTGAAACTATTCGCTCGCTGCTAGAAAGAGCACTTGGCCACCTGGCCCAGAATGACCTGGAGATGCACGAACTTTTATGTTATTCGCGTTTGTATCATTGCGAGGCCCTTGAAGAAAATTACAGTGAGGCAATGCTTCCACTTCTGCTGGACCAGGCTTTCCGACTGGTACAAGTTGAGTCAAGTAATTGGGAAGAGTACGTTCTCACACCTATCGGCCTCGTCGATCGTCCGGATTCGGTTTTCGCGAGCTTTTTTGAGGATTCCCTGGATGCCAATTTTGCCTACCAGATCAACCTGCAATCTGATGAGGGTTGCTGGACACCCGGCTGGTCATGGGGAGGCGATTTTCCCGCAACCTGGGCAGTGGTAGAAACAGAGATTAAGGCAGAGCTTACATTGAGGTTCCTGCTGCAACTAAAACGATTTGATTACCTGGAAGATTTGTAGCTCCCCTAAAATCTGTATAGTTAGATGCGAGCCTAATTCCAACCCAATCCAACAATCACTAAAACCATAAGAAGTAGATGAAAAAAGCCTCAGACGAACTGGACCACATCCTGATCCGTGGTGCCCGGGAGCACAACCTAAATTCCATAGAAGTAAAAATCCCAAAACGAAAACTTGTTGTGTTAACAGGTGTTTCCGGTTCGGGAAAATCCTCTCTGGCCTTTGACACCTTGTATGCTGAAGGTCAGAGACGCTATGTCGAGTCCCTTTCAGCATACGCAAGGCAGTTCCTCGGTCAGATGGAGAAGCCAAAGTACGACACTATCAGGGGTCTGTCCCCCACCATCTCAATCGAGCAAAAAACCACCAGCCGTAACCCCCGCTCAACGGTTGGCACCATAACCGAAATATCAGACTACCTACGTGTTCTGTTTGCCCGGGTAGGTGAGCAATTCTGTCATCAATGTGGTCGCAAGGTGCAGAGCCAATCAGCCCAGAACATCAGCCGTGAGCTCTTGTCTTACCCAGCGGGGAGCAGGCTCCTGATCCTGGTTCCATTGCTGGTCAACCGCAAGGGAGAACATCGTGAATTACTCGAAGATGCGCGCGCCCAGGGGTTTGTCCGGTTACGTGTCGACGGGGAGATCGTTCGCAGTGAGGAAATAGAAATACTGGATAAACGAAAAAAACATACGGTTGAGGCCATCATTGATCGCCTTGTAATGAAGGAAGATGTCTCTGAAAGATTGACGGAATCTGTTGAGCAGGCACTCACCCTCGGCAATGGTGTGCTTATCGCCAATACAGAAGGTAGCGGCGATCAGGTTTTTTCAGAGCACCTCTCATGCAATCACTGTGGGGTTTCCTTTCCCCCACTGACACCACAATCATTTTCATTTAACAGCCCGCAAGGTATGTGCCACGACTGCAATGGTCTGG
>PBRP01000112.1 GCA_002726655.1 Gammaproteobacteria bacterium | reverse complement strand
CGCCGAGCCTATGCCACAGAAGATTAGGTGCCGGACTATTCAATCCGGTGTACAACTTAGGACTTTTGTAAACGTCACCAATGGTTTAGTTTGGTGGACGGATTCAAATTGGCTAATTCACTACAACTCACAGCATCATCCAGGGTAATGAGAGAATCTCATTGTCAGATTAAGGCTAGCTAGAGCACTCGCTTTAGGAAATCGAGCTGGATCTTGACGTTTTCCTTGAACCATTCTCCCCGGTAGGGCGCAAAATGGTTACAGGCCAGTGTATGAATCTCTCCGTTTTTCAGTTTTGACGCCATGTATTTTACCTGGTCAATGGGAACGAGTGAATCCTGTTCGGCCGCAATAACAAGTGCCGGGCAGACAATTTTCTCGGCCGCTGAGATAGGGTCAGATCTTCCGATCTTAAGCAGAGACTTTGCCGGTACCTGGTTCCTGAAGGTGGCACCTTCAGGAATAAGGGCCTTATAACCCGGCTCACATTCAGGTGTGTTAAGAAGTGCAGAACTACCGGGGGGTCCAACGACAGGAACATAGTGTGGCGAACCCGTCACTGCTGTTTTAATAAGATCCCAGAAGATACGGCCCATCAGCCAAAATGAGACCTTGGTTTTTGGTGTGTCCGGACCTTTTGGCATGCCTGCAAAAGGCACCTGGGATATCGTCGCAGTCACTTTTTTATCCCTCGCCGCCGCACAAATAACGTGAGCACCACTAAAAGACGTACCCCAGAGAACGATTCGATCATGATCAACCTGATCAATGGTTCGCACATGGGCGATTGCCGCATCCCAATCGACACCATGATGTATTGGGTCAACAAGGTTCCGGGGACTGCCGTCACTATCACCGAAGGTTCGGTAGTCAAAAACAAAGGTCGCGTAACCATTGCTTGAAAATACCCTGGCAAAATCAACGAGACCGAAGGCCCTCTCACCAGCAAAACCATGTGCAAGAATGATAACTGGCGGCTTCTCTATGCCCTGAGGGCAGAAGAGCCACCCAGCGCACCTGGTTCCTTCACTTAGGAAATCGCTATCACTTCTATCTATTTCTGCAGAATCAGTCATCGTAAGAAACCCGGGTCATGTCTTTGCGGTCAGTTGCGAATACGAACTCGCTGGTTGATGGTAACTACATTGGCCCTGCACTTCCATTTATTACCCGTGAGCAGAGATGGAAGATGTCAGCAAAGTTGCGCTCCGCAGCAGGTATTGAGTGGATCTGGCTCCTGCCCATGAGAAGCTTTTCAATTCCATGCAAGTCCCGTTATCCTATCCACCTCTTAACCAGGAAGCTCTCAGGGCTTCAGAGTAGATTATGATCGCAGCCTTGATGGAAAAACGTCCATGGGACTTAAATGCTCGCTAACCGGATCTTGTCTGGATACGAAACGAGTCACATAAATAACCAAGGAACATGTAAATGAGTGACACACTAAAAGGAAGAGTAGCCCTTGTTACAGGCGGTAGCCGAGGAGTCGGCCGGGCCATTTCACTGGCACTGGCGGCGGATGGCGCTGACGTTGCTATGATTTTTCGAAAGGACCAGGATGCGGCTGATGCCATGGTCTCAGAAATCACCGCTATGGGTCAAAGAGCGATAGCATGCCAGGCATCCGTCACTGATTATGATGCAATCAAGGATGTTGTAGCGAGGGTAGAAACCGAGCTGGGACCCGTTGGAATCCTGGTCAACAATGCTGGTATCGCCAGCAGAGGTAAGACGGTTGCAGACACTGACCCGGAAGAACTGCTGCGGGTTGTATCTACCCACGCCCTCGCCTCCCACCATCTAAGTGGACTCGTCATTCCAAAGATGCGAGAGCTTGAGCGCGGTGATATGGTAATGATTTCCAGTGCCGCGACCCAGGGCCTTGGCGCCAACGGTGCCCCTTACAACATGGCCAAGTGCGCCCTCGAAGCGCTTGCCTTCACCCTCGCCAAGGAAGAAATGGCCAATGGTATCCGCGTCAACGTCGCAGCTCCGGGTCTTGTCGAAACTGAAATGGGCTCTCGCCTGGTGAAGGCAACTCAAGGTGTTGATGATCTACGCACAATAGACGCCAATATGCCGTTCGGTCACGTCTGTCAGCCCGAGGAAGTGGCTAACGTGGTGCATTTTTTTGTCAGTGCAAAAAATACTTATGTGACAGGTGAGCGCCTATACGTTCATGGTGGCGGCGCTCGCTGGTAGGCCCGCCGATTCGGCCTTTTATCATCCAGCTAAACAGTGGCAGGTCAGGTACCCGGCTCCAGTGGCTGGCCTCCCCACTGCTCTAACATGGCAAATTCCTGCACAGGTTTTCGCTTGAGCTTAGTGAGTTGTTTAACTGGTTTCCCAAGTGGAATGACGCCACAAACAGCCACATGGTCCGGCAAACCAAACAGTTCTTTCATACCGGGTTCTTCGGCTGCTGCGAGCGTCGTGATAGCACCGGTAAAACCTTCACTTCTAGCCGCAAGCAAAATATTCCAGGCAAAGGGGTAAATGGATGCCCCGGTGATGATACCCACCCGGTCCAAATGCTGGTCCATGGAAGCTGCAAGGCTCAGATCAAGGCACAAGACCAGTACCACTGACGACTTGAGAAGGGGTTCTGTAAATACCGATGGCACCTGGGTTTCAGCGATATCTTCAGCACTGACAGCTGACGGTTCAAGAGAACTCCATGGGTTCTCACCACGAGTCATTTGAGCAACATAACGTCTGGCAGCAGGTTCCGTCAGCTTGACCAGTGATCGCCTGGTGGTATCGTCGCGTACGACAATGACCCTCCACCCCTGTCGATTGCCACCGCTTGGCGCAAACCGGGCCATGTCAAGAATTCTATATAAAACCTCTGTTGAGAGTTCTTCCCCGGTGTATTCACGGCCCGCAAAGGTTGTCTGCATTGCGTCGTAGATTTCTATCGGTATTCCCCTTCCCTTCACATTTGTCCGGCAGTATCGCCAAGGCCCTTGAACATGGTTTCATAGGCACCAAGTAGAAAATTTGATGCACCCTCTTCTCTGCCTTCTTCGACTTCAAATACACCCCGGTAGTCCATCCGACATGTATCCGGACCAGTTTTGGTGATGGTGCCAGTGGCATTATATTCTGTCATTCCAGCCGGCATGACACGAATAATGGACAGGCCGAGGATCATATTCTCATGATCAAGTGAATCCAGGCGTTCACTCACAGGATCAGGCAGTCCATTGAGATAAAGATGACGGATCATGCCCAGACCTTCTCCCTCTATCTCGAGACGTTCCAGTTCTATGGGCCACCATTTTTCAAATTCACCGAAATCAACGAGCAGTGCCCATATCTTGTCCGCTGCTACATCAAAGTCCCTGCTCACATTTAGTTCCACCATGGTTCTTTTTACCCCTGCTTGATTGATTTACACACTTGATCTACACCTGCACAGACCGGCTGCGAAGCCAGCGCTCACGCAAATCATACTCCTTCCTGATATTTTCCCAACTGACGTGAAAAAGAACCAATCTGGGTGCTGTTATGTGTCGCGCAAGCGCGCTATCGCTCCTATAATGCACGCTTTCCATAATCTTGAGTCTCATGAAAACAATCATAGAACCCTTCAGAATAAAAACGGTAGAACCCATTCGTCTGACAACTATGGAGGAACGGCAGGCCTTCATTAAGGAGACTCACTACAATCTTTTTTCACTACATTCCGATGATGTAATGATTGACCTCCTGACAGACAGTGGAACTGCAGCGATGAGTTCAGCTCAATGGGCAGCCATTATGAATGGAGACGAAAGCTATGCAGGTTCTCCATCCTTTGGTCGTTTCGAGAAGGCAGTGAAAAATCTTATGTCTTTCAAGCACATTATTCCCACGCACCAGGGTCGAGCTGCTGAAGCTATCCTGTTTTCAATACTCGGTGGTGCGGGCAAGAGGATCCCATCGAATACACATTTCGATACAACACGCGGAAATATAGAAATCAGCGGCGCAATAGCTGACGATCTTGTCATCGAGGCCGGCAAGGACCCATCTTTCATTCATCCATTTAAAGGCAATATGGATCTCGAAAAGCTGGAATCCTACCTGCAGGACTTCGAAGAGCTTGTTCCCTGTGTGATGCTGACCATCACCAACAATGCCGGTGGGGGGCAGCCCGCCAGTATGGACAATATTCGAAAAACTGCTGACCTGGCCGCGAAATTCAACAAGCCATTTTTCATAGATGGTTGTCGATTTGCTGAGAATGCCTATTTTATTCAACAGAGAGAGCGCGAATTTGAAGACGAGTCCATCGTCGAAATCGTACGCACCATGTTCAGCTTTGCCGATGGTATGACCATGAGCGCAAAAAAGGATGCGTTCGCAAATATAGGTGGCTGGCTCGCACTGAATGACGATGGGCTCGCCCAGCAGGCTCGCAACAGGCTGATACAGACCGAGGGTTTTCCAACCTACGGCGGGCTTGCCGGCAGAGATCTTGACGCCATTGCCCAGGGGTTAAAAGAAATCGTTGACGACGATTATCTTAGATACAGAATACGGACCAATGAATATATTTCCGAAGGACTGGATTCCATGGGCATCCCGGTGATGAAACCAGCTGGAGGACATGCCGTTTTCATTGATGCTCGAAAATGGCTGGACCATATAGAACCCTTAAGTTATCCAGGCCAGTCCCTGGCAGTGGCACTGTATGAAATGGGAGGCATCCGGGGATGCGAGATCGGCACCGTCATGTTCGGGATATCCCCAGATGGAACGGAGTCTGCAGCAACCATGGACCTTGTCAGGCTGGCAATGCCCCGCAGGGTTTACACACAGTCACATGCCGACTATATCGTTGAAGTATTTGAAGAGCTCACGGAAATCAAACAATCTCTGCCTGGGTACAGGATTGTGGAGCAGGCACCTGTGATGCGGCATTTCACAGCAAAGTTTGAACCGAAGAATTAGACCAGGATGAAATCCTCTTAAGACTTATGAACGACTCTAGGCCAGCAACCCGTCTCGTTGTAGTAGCCGGTCCCACTGCCTCCGGTAAGACAACCCTCGGGGTGAAGCTGGCTGAATATCTTGATGGCGAAATAATTTCAGCTGACTCAAGGCAGGTTTACCGGGGAATGGATATTGGCAGTGGAAAGGACCTGGACGAGTATGGAGATATCCCCTACCACCTGATAGATATCGCTGACCCTGGTGATGAATTCAACGTCTATGAGTTCCAGCGATGTTTCTGTGAGGCATTTGCAACCATTGAGTCTAATGCAAAGGTGCCTCTGCTGGTAGGCGGAACGGGTCTCTACCTGGCATCTGTCCTCGACAACTATCACCTGGTTGAGGCACCTGTTGATCATGTTCGAAGGGAATCCCTTGCAACGATGACGTTAGGTGAGCTAACGGACCGCTTGAAAGAACTGGATCCTGACCTGCACAATACAACAGACCTGCTCGACCCCCAGAGAACCATCAGAGCAATAGAAATTGCCGAGTCAAAGAACAGGGACACCCAGTTCTCTGTCATGCTGCCTGAATTTAAACCGCTCATTTTTGGTATCGCCTGGGAGCGCCCCGTGCTTAGAAATAGAATTACCATCCGTCTGCGGGACAGATTGGAAAATGGCCTGCTTGAAGAGGTAGAGCGGCTTCACGACGAGGGAGTTTCCTGGGAATCCCTGCACAACTATGGACTGGAATATAGATTTGTTGCGTCTTATCTTAAGGGGGAACTGAACAGAAACGATATGTATCAGAAGCTCAATTCAGCCATTCATTCATTCGCTAAACGCCAGCAAAAGTGGTTCAGGCGAATGGAGAGGAATGGTACGGTGATTCACTGGCTGGACGGAGAGTTGGACACCTTCCCACAGGCTCTGAAAATCATTCAGGCCTAGCCTGGAGGGACAGCTCGCGCTCCTTGATTCCCTTGGGCGCCACCCAGTGCTTTCGTTGGCTTGAGGAAACAAGCAATATCTCAACCTTCCCCTCACGCTGTTGGTAACGTATCACGGATAACTGGTAGTAATAGTAAGCAGGACGGTCACGAAGTTCGCTACTGTCATGCTTGGGAAAGGTGAATTACTTCGGCAGCGAAGCGCCCCTTGTAATGGATAGCAGTTGTGCACAACCAAGGTTAACCCCTGCCCATTCACATTCCACCGTGAGCCTGGCCAATGTCGCGGTCGCCAGCAGTTTTCCGTCCTCTGGAATTGGCACCTCATCCTTGGAAAGATCCATCAACAGATCCTCCAGACCCGGGTTGTGACCCACCAGCATAACCCTGTGAATGTCTGCAGGTACCTCCTGCAGCAGTGCGATCAACTCATCGGAATCAGCTTCATAGATACGAGGATCCGCCTGAATATCCTGAGCATTCTTTCCCATCACCTTGCAAGACTTCTGTGCGGTGACGATAGCACGCGCCGCAGGTGAACTTAGTACCAGATCCGGCAGCAGATTCTGCTGCAGCAACCAAAGACCGATCCGCTGGGCACCGCGCTTACCACGATTTTTGATAGGGCGGTCAAAATCGGCCTGACCTGTACTCCAGTCAGACTTACCGTGTCGCAGGATCAGGAGTTCTCTTGTCATAAAGTTTCCAGGTGACAGAAAGTTATTGCATATCTATACAATCATCTCAGCCAGGCAGTACTGGATCATAGCATCGAAATCGACCCCACCCCTTGCTTCATAGACCTTCACACCGCTAAGTCCATTCGAACATACGCAGGCAATCGGTGGCCAGATCATATAGGTGAGTACACCCAGATCGGCCGCCAACATGACCAGCAAGCACGCGCGCATATTTTGAATCCAATCGCTCTCCGACGAGTCCTTTTGCCAACAGCTGTGTGTCATCACAGATGCCTTCAAATGCCAGGCGTTGCCACTGGCTTTCAGCACTACTAATGGTACCGTCAAGCTGCAAATCAAACGAGATATCGAGCTCATGAAATGTATCATCCATCTTGTTGTGGCAGGAGAAACCATTCCCCGCTCCGAACTCACTAATCTGGAGCTGTTTCCGACGCCAGAAAAACCGTGCCTGCCCCGGCTGGGGTGACATAAGGTCCAGGTCGAAACACTTCACTTCACGTTCAGCAAACAGTGATGCTGACTCATCACGGTATGCATAACAGGAATTACAGAGCCTGTCCCAGTCGGCCCGATCCCGCTCCCAGGCCATGCGAGCAATCTGTCCCGGCCCAGGCGGAAGCATATTGGCTGCGTCCTCGAAACGTTTGTGATCGTCCTTTGGTACAGGGAAACCCTGCAGGCAGGCCCGTGCCATTTCCAGCGCCAGCGCGAGATGTTCCCGGTAGCCAGGCAGGTCGCCAAGTGTGGCAACTACCTTTTTCATAAACCCTTGGCTGGTAGAGGCTCCCTGAATTTCGATGCAACGATTCAATAGTTCGGGTGACAAAACTGAAGCATCTCCTGACAGGTGCTCTGCTGAAGCTTCAATGATCTGGTAGTCGGGAAAGCTGACTACCCAATCATAAGCAAGTTGGTGACGATAATCGGATTGCAGCCCACGCACTCGCATATTTCGATTTTCAAGCAGGTCGAGTTCAACTTCAAAGCTTCGAGAATAGCCATCACCTGGTATGGATTGTGTCGGAAAAAACAACGGAACAGGATTGCTCAAAATATTTTCCTACGGATTAGTCTGGGACCGAGTATAAGATTGTTTGTGCACATCATATCGATGCAGCATATTTCTGGTGTTCCTCATGGTTAGCCTGGATAGTTCATGAATTATCCAGGCTAGGGTCCGAACACTGGAATCACCTGCTCAGCAAACTGAGCAAGCGAACCGATGAATTTCTCGAGACTCTGTCGCGGAAAATCCAGGATGAGATAATCCAGACCCAAATCCCTGTAGCTACCAATCAGCTCGAGAACTTCTGGTACCGCCCCTTGAAAACCCGCTGGGGCAATGCCACCAGGGGGTGAGAAATTGATGCTGCTGCCCATCGCGATAAGAGGCGGATCCTCTCTGCCACGCTTTTCGCACAATTCAAACAAGTAGGCTAGCCTACGCTCAAAACTTCCAGCGCTAAGGTGTAGAGGGAACCATGCATCACCCATATCTACGGCCCTTGACGCAGCCGCCCTGCTGTTCCCTCCAATCCACATGGGTGGTATTTCACCTGGATATAGTTCTGGCGAGAACTTGATATTGCCGAACTGTACGAAGCTGCCATCAAAGCTTTGTGGCCTGGGATTCGTCCAAAGGTGCTTTATCACCTTTATGTATTCGTCAGTCCTCGCGCCGCGGGCCTCATATGGCACACCCAAGGCCCTGAACTCCGCCTTCATCCATCCGCTGGCACCACCAAAGATGATTCTCCCCCCGGACAACTCATGCGCTGTTGCAATGGATGAGGCAACAAAGACCGGGTGACGATAAGGAATTATCATGACGCCGGTACCGAGTTTGATACGGCTGGTTACCCCAACCAGGTAGCCGAGAGTGGTGACCATTTCATAGAAACGGTCACGGGCAGCGGTATTATCAGCAAGCGGAACCGAGACATGATCTCCCAACCACAGACTGTCAAAACCGAGGGCTTCAGCTTCCTGAGCAACCCGCAAAATTGCTTCAGGGGATGACGATTCCCCCCAGTGTGGAACCATGACACCAAATTTCATATGTCACCCTGCTCCGCGAAATCGTATGGTACTACTAGGCTGGCCGCTGCTGGAATAGCTCGTCCCGGGGCTCGAATCGCTCATATACACGCTTAACAATCTCCTGCGGAATGTCCCAAACGAATTTGGCATCGCCAATGGCATCCTGCTTCATACAGTCAGGCATCTCATCATCTTCCGGTCCAAAACCGGCAAGCGAATTAAATTGCCATTCTTCCTGCATGCATTGCCACCCCTGATCAGCCAGTGCTTCGC
The DNA here is from genome assembly GCA_002726655.1 of Gammaproteobacteria bacterium. Lineage (GTDB taxonomy): Bacteria > Pseudomonadota > Gammaproteobacteria > Pseudomonadales > Azotimanducaceae. The sequence goes on along the minus strand of PBRP01000112.1, from coordinate 22,879 downwards.
GCGTTACCTCCTCGCCGAGAAAATGACTGTAGAACTGGCTCATCTCCTCAATATTGGGCATCAGGAACTGGCAGAAGCCAACAGCATCAAGGACCGTATTGAGGATTTGTGCTTCCTGGGAAGCCTGTGCTATCTCTTCAATCGGCTGACCCGGCTCGACAACAAGTCCGGCCGTGTGGTCTGCTCCCATAGCGCTCGTGCAGTAGGTGACACCCGCAGCCTTTAGTGGGCGCGGGTCCCAGGCCGGGAACGCCTGCCCCTTGAGGACACCAACACGATGGTGCTTCTGTTTGCGCCCGGTAGCCGCCGCTCCATTGCCAAGCGCACGGCCGATCTCCGTACCTTCGGCAATTTCCCGCAACACCCGCTTCGCGCCCTCTGCATCCCCCCATTCCAGATCACCAGAATCCATGTAGATGCCAATGGCGGCTCCCGTCTCAATGGTATCGACGCCAATCTCATCGCAGAGTCGATCCAGGTCGGCTACATCTTCCCAACTCGCTATGGCGCAATTCGAGCCCAGCAGTGTCAGGGTTTCAAATTCGAGAGCAGAGGTTTTGTAGTTACCTTTTGAATCATTGACCATATTGCTGCACTTCACAACGCAACCCGTCATGCAGGCATGCATGCGCCCACCTCGTTTTTCGAAGCTTTCAACGATACGCATCCCATCGAGGGTCTCGACGTCGGGAGAACTGCCCGCAGTACGATTCTTGTATGGGAAGGTGTCAATGGAATTGGCCTCGCTGACGATGACGCTGGTGCCCCACTTTGGGAATGGCTCCAAACCAGGCCCGGAGATGAATTCCTTCGTGTATTGCTTGGACATGGCTGTAAAGGCTTTCGCGTCGGCCGGCTTGCGGGTAGGCAATTTCCCTGCATCAATGGCGAAGTACTTGATCCCCTTGCTCCCCATCACAGCACCAAGACCGCCTCGTCCGGCATGACGGGCCGGGTGGCGCTCCTGCTCTTTGTCCGTGCAGGCAACAGAGGCACCACTGAGTCGTTGCTCACCCGCTGGCCCAATCGACACGAAGGATGCGTTCGCTGAATAGGTCTCTTTCAGGTCATCAATCAGGGCATAGTTCCATTTCCCCCTGTGTTCATCGGCTGGAATGATGCGCACGCCTTCAGCATCGATATCGATCGCATAGCGACGTTCAGAATCTGCCGGTTCACCCCTGACTATGACTACTCGAAAACCAAGTTTCATAAGATCCTGCCCGGAATTACCCCCTGCATTAGCCTCCTTGATACCGCCAGTCAGTGGACTCTTGGCGCCCACAGATATACGACCCGAAGTCGGAGCAGATGTACCCGCTAGAAATCCTGGCGCAAGTATAAATACATTGTCCGGCCCCAGGGGGTTACAGGTCGGATCACACTCTTCCAACAGGATACGCGCTGAGAGTGCGCGACCAGCCAATAGCTCCCAGGCCTCAGGAAAGGGTTCGATCTTCACCGACTGGTCATTCATGTCGATGCGAATCATGCGATCGGCGCTGCTACTATTCATCAATGTATCTCCTCGATTCTGGATACTGTTTGAAGTGTATTTTCAACAAAGTCTGTCTGGTGAACTCTCCTGCAATCATTCTAACTAGCCACCAGCGATAGCTGCCACTATTTCCAGACTGTCATCCTGCATCAGGGGAGTTTCAATTTCATCGCGTGCCAGCGCTTCCCCGTTCACGAAAAATGAAACGAAGAGCTTCTGGGCACCTTTCGAATCAAGGATAAGTTTCTGGAAACCAGGATATTTTTCCTCCACTGCTTCGATACACTCGCGAACCGTTTTGGCGGAGACTTCTATACTGGCCTCCCCCCTGGTCGGAACGCGGTATCGTGGTGGCACTTCAACCCTTGGCATAATCTTTCTGTTCCTGTTCGAAGCACTAAGTCAGATATTCAGGACCGGAAACTAAGCATGCTGCATCGACTTCGAACCGGTCCCCTTAGAGCCAGCCAAGTATACCGAATCGCTGACTTCATGGGAGAAAATTGTCTTCATGAAACAATCGTGCGCTCGATGCTTACCGCACCTTCAACTTTCTGGCCAAACTATTGCACGGAACCAATTTTCAGCTATTCTGTGATCTGAATGAGAATAGGGAACGAACAATGACGGTGGAATTCTGGACCAGCGGACGTGCCCCCGACCCGGCTGAGGTTGCGCTTCGTGCCGAGGATGCGGGTTTTGACGGCATTATTTACGTGGACTCGCAGAACCTTGCCGGTGACTGCTACATAGCTTTGGCAAGGGCTGCGATGGCAACCAGCCACATCAAGCTGGGAACTGGCGTGACCAATCCAGTAACGAGGCATCCCGCAACAACCGCCTCCGCTATCGCGACCGTCCAATCACTGAGCAAGGGTCGAGCCAACCTGGGTATTGGTCGTGGTGATTCGTCGCTCGCCTACATTGGCTATGCACCCGCCCCCCTGAAAACTCTGAAGGACTATGTGATCAAGTTACAGGCATACCTGTCAGGTGAAGAAGTGCCCTTCGATGCAGACAGTAACATCGATTCACTGGGGCTTGCAGATAAGCCGAAAACCAGCCGACTCACCTGGTTGCCTGCAGACCAGGCGAAAGTCCCTGTTGACGTGGCAGCCACCGGGCCACGAGCCATCGCCATGGCCGCACAATATGCCGATCGCGTTAGCCTGATGGTAGGAGCAGACCCGGAGCGCATTGCCTGGGGGATCGAAGTTGCAAGGACGGCACGCCGGCAGGCGGGACTTGATGGAGATATACCCTTCGCTGCATATCTCCCATTGATTGTGCATGATGATCCGGAACGTGCAATGCAAATGGGAGAAGGGTCACTGGCGAGCCAGGCACGATTTTCGGTGATGCATGGGAAGGTGGTGGGTCCTGTATCGGATAAACAGCAATCCACACTGGGACGCATCCACAATGCCTACGATATGACCCGCCACACAGAGGGAAGCAGTTCACAGGCTGCCACTCTGAATATGGAGTTCGCGCAGGAATTTGGCATCTTTGGTCCGCCATCCTATTGTGTTGAACGCCTGCAAGCATTGATCGAGCTAGGTGTAGATCGATTCTTCCTGCCGGGAGGATCATTGCTGATATCCAATGACGAGGATCAGGTGCAGGCTGTAACACGCCTCACTGAGGAAGTTATACCAAGACTGCTACGGGACAGCTAGGGTGATAAAATTGGCGCTAGGGGCCGGCTCTCCCTTAATGGAAAACAGGCACCAGCTTACAAATTATTCTATCCTACCCGCACATAGGAAACGCCCCACCCCGGGTTGTAGACTTCCTGGGCACGAGTGTTAGTTAGCCCACATGATAAGAGAAGCATGAAATGACGAATGAACTTACCCAGGCACAGCTGGATGCCTACTGGATGCCTTTCACAGCAAACCGCCAGTTTAAGAAGGATCCGCGCATCATAGTGGAAGCTGAAGGGTGTTATTACACTGATTCAGATGGTAGGAAAATTTTTGACGGGTTGTCTGGTCTCTGGACCTGCGGTCTGGGCCATAGGGTTGAACCAATAGCGGAAGCCATTGCGAAGCAGGCTAAGGAATTGGACTACAGTCCCGCATTCCAGTACGGCCACCCGAAGGCTTTTCAGCTGGCAGAGAAGATTACGGAGTTTATGCCTGGCGATCTCAACCGGGTGTTCTTCTGTGGCTCGGGATCAGAAGCTGCAGATACTGCACTGAAACTAGCCAGAGGATACTGGCGAGCCAAGGGTCAACCAGCAAAGACTAAACTCATCGGTCGGGCCAAGGGTTACCACGGCGTTAATTTCGGTGGTATCAGTGTGGGCGGTATTGGCGGCAACCGTGCAACCTTTGGCGAAGGTGTCGCCACCGACCACCTGAACCATACCTGGCTGCCGGAGAACTATTTCTCAAGAGGATTACCAGAACAGGGTGCAGAACGGGCAGATGAATTGCTCGACATAATCGCCCTGCACGATGCTTCCAACATTGCTGCGGTTATTGTTGAGCCCCTGGCTGGTTCGGCTGGAATTTTCCCACCCCCCGTAGGCTATCTAAACCGATTGCGCCAGATCTGTGATGACAACAACATCCTGCTAATTTTTGATGAAGTGATCTGTGCATTTGGACGCATGGGCGCAAAAACCGGAGCAGAAGCCTTTGGCGTAACACCGGACATAATGAACATCGCCAAACAGTTGACCAATGGCGCGATGCCGATGGGTGCAGTTGTCGTCAATCAAGAAATATACGACTGCTTCATGGAAACCGATGCGCCTGAATACGCGCTCGAGCTGCCACACGGCTACACCTATTCGGCCCACCCGGTTGCTTGCGCTGCCGGGCTGGCAAGCCTGGACTTTATACAAAAGAATAATGTAATTGATCGCGTTGCAGACCTGGCCCCATATTTTGAAGAGGCACTGCATTCACTGGCCAACTCACCACATGTCGTTGATATCCGCAACTACGGTCTGGCCGGCGGCATCACCCTTGAATCCTATCCAAGAGAACCGATGCGCAGACCTTTTGAAGTCGCCATGGACATGTGGAACAAGGGGTTCTACGTTCGCTACGGCGGCGACACTGTTCAACTTGGCATTCCCTTTGTCACAGAAAGGCAAGAGATAACCAGTGTGGTTAATGCGCTTGGCGAATCACTGGCTTCCTGACTAATATTATTAGCCTATCTTGTCGCGTTTAACTTTGATGCCGACAACCTCTCGGTCCCAGGTATCGGAGGTAATGCCATCACCCTTTAGCAGATTCTTCTGCACCTTTTGGGTCGGCGTCTTTGGCAAATCATCCATAACTCGGATGAACCTAGGCAGCATAAAATGCGCCATCCGTGGCTCAAGAAAATGAAACAGCTCCAGAGGGTCAAGCGTCTTGCCTGGTACGGGCGCAACCACAATCATAACTTCATCTTCACCCAGTTCACTGGGCACGGGTATGGCCGCTGCTTCATGTACGGCGGCAAAAGCTGTGACCTCACTTTCAACCTCGAATGATGAGATATTCTCACCACGCCGACGGATAGCATCCTTGATTCGGTCAACAAAAAAGTAATAACCATTCTCATCGTATCGGAAGCCATCCCCCGTATGAAACCAGCCGTTACGCCATGCCCTGGCAGTCGCTTCAGGGTTCTTGTGGTAACCGTGATTCAATGCCCAGGGAAGGTCTGTCCTTAGAATCAGTTCACCAACTTCTCCGGGCGCAACCTCACAGTCATTCTCATCGACGACGCGGACTTCCACTCCTTCACGTGGCTTGCCGCAGGTACCGGGTTCGGGTGGAAAAAGATCCGATAGCATGGGCGTAGAAATTTCAGTCATATTGAAGGTCGTGCGCACATCGATATTGTAGCGCTTACCTATTGCCAGCGTGTCCTCGTTCCAGGGTATACAGACTGCCTTTCTCAGTGAATGATCTGTATCGCGATTGCTGGGTGGCAGTTTCAACAGAAACGGGATCATGGCGCCAAGCAGACACGTCAAGTTGATATCATTCTCTCTTACTGTCTGCCAAAACTCGTTGGTTTTAAAGTGAGTGTCAAGAAAGCAGGAGCCGCCATTGGACAGCGTAACGTTCATATAACAGGTTCCACCTACATGGAACATTGGCAGGTTGATCAGGATTCGATCATTGGAATCAATATAGGTACCAGCGATGGGTCCCATTGCGTAGCCCTGAATATAAGATGACAAGACAGCTTTTGAAGGGCCCGTGGTACCAGATGTAAAGATAATATATTGCGTATCCCAGGGTTCGACGACGTCTGGCATAGTATCGAGCCCTTGCCCTGGCAACATCGCCTCGGATGGGTGTGTTGCCAGTTTTGCCAGGGTCGCCTCACCATGAGTGATGATCACATCCTTCAACTGACCTGTCTCGATATCGTCAAGGCGCGAGCAAAGATCGGCATGGCAAACCATGAGGGTCGCATCTGACAACTGGACCACATGCTCCAGTAGATTACCCTTATATGCTGTATTCACCGGCACATAGACTGCACCAAGATAGTTGAGCCCAAACCAGGTCAGAACAGCTTCCTTATTGTTTGGTTGCCAGGACAAAACATGCTCACCTTTTTTGACGCCCATTTCCTGGAAGCCCCTGGCAGCACGCCTGACAAGATCAAGCGTCTGCGCCCAGGTCCATTGATCTCCACCGTAGAACATGAAGGCTATTTCGTCTGGCTTTTCCTGAGCCCAGCGCTCTAACTCATAGCCAGTGACACAAACTTCTCTTGCGGGCATGCGGGGATCAAAAACCATTTAACTTCGCAGGGTTCAATTGAATTCAAGGCAGATTAGCATAGCGACGCAAGATTTTTATGCAGAGTATAGTTGGGATCCCGAGTTGAGATTGTTTTTCTGCTGCCTTTGCCTGATTACGGATGTATACAAGCTAATTCTTGTCCGATTTTGAATATCGAGCGGGTTAGTTCATCTCAACGCCGCCAGCAACTGACAGCGCGACACCGGTAATATTTTTTACCGAGGCGAGATAAAGAGCGGCCTGCCCCATATCTTCTACGGTTTGCGGGCGACCCATCGGAATCTGGGTTGCCATGGCCAGCGGCAGGAAGATCAGCTCAGACCCAGGGTTTCCTTGACCTTAGTCACAATAAGATCTGCATCAGGTACATAGATCTTCTCCAGGGCAGGACTAAATGGCACTGGTGAGAAAGGCGCACCAATTCGACCCACCGGCGCGTCCAGATAGTCGAAAGCCTTGTCTTGTATCTGGGCGACAATCTCGCCGCCAATACCGCCGAATTCAACAGCTTCATGAACCACCAGGCCATGATGCGTCTTCTTGATAGAATTTATCACGGTATCAGTATCAAAAGGTTGAATGCTCCGTGCGTCAATGACTTCCACATCGACACCTAATTCACTAAGGGTGTCGGCAGCCTTTAATGCTTCATGCACCATGCGGCTAATTGCAACAATAGTGAAATTTGTGCCTGGTCGAACCACTTCTGCTGTACCGATTTCAACTTCATAAGTGCCTTCCGGTACTTCACCTTTGAGGCCCAGAGAAACCTTGTTGAGCAATACAAACACCGGGTTATCATCTCTTGCGGCCGCTATGATCGAACCTTTAGCATCATAAGGGGTTGCAGGCATGACCACCTTTATACCCGGTAGATGAGCCAGCCAGACTTCAAGGCTTTGACTATGTTGAGCGGCCATACTCATGCCAGCACCCGTCATGCTTAGTACGGTAACGGGTAACGTAACACTACCGCCAAACATGTATCGCATCTTTGCCATTTGATTGGCAATCTCATCCATGCATTCGCCCATGAAATCAACAAACATAACGTCAATGATAGGTCGACAACCTACAGCGGATGCGCCGACACCCAATCCTACGATGCCTTTCTCCGAAATTGGCGTGTCGACAATCCGATCTTCACCAAACTCAGTGAGCAGACCCGAATATTGACCGAATGGACCACCGGCCCCTGCAACATCCTCGCCAGCGACAAAAGCATTGGATTGCTCCAATAGAACTTCCCTTACGCCTTCAGTAATGGCGGCGACATAGGTCAATTCTCGCGGTTCCGCATTTCCTTTAATTGCTTCAGACATGGCTAGGCTCCCTTCACACAATAAACATCTTCGAGCAGCTCTGACGGTTCAGGGAAGGGGCTATCCTCCGCGAACTGAACACCCTCTTCTACAAGATCGTTAACTTTGCTGTAGACCTTATCAATCTGCTTCTGTGTCATGACGCCAAGTTTGATCAACTCTGCTTCAAAGGACTGAATCGGGTCACGTTTCTTCCATTTCTCCAGCTCCTCGTCGGTGCGATAATTCAAACCCATGCCTCGCACACCAACGTGATCATAGAAGCGGTACGTCTTACATTCCAGCAATGTTGGGCCTTTTCCTTTTCGCGCACGATCAATCGCTTCCCGCGCGGCCTCAAAAACTGCGATTACATCCATGCCATCTACAACGACACCGGGTATTCCATAACCACCCGCCCTATCGGCAACATCGACTATCGTCTGATGCTTTGCCTGGGGCGTGTATTCACCATAGCCATTATTCTCACAAACAAAAATACAGGGCAGTTTATAGAGCGCAGCCATGTTGACGGCCTCATGGAAACTACCTTCATTAGATGCGCCATCTCCAAAAAAGGCCACGGCAACTTTTTTGGTCTTTAGGAACCTGTTTGCAAAGGCTGCACCCATGGCTATTGGCGGTCCACCACCGACAATACCGTTGGCACCCAGCATACCCAATTCCATATTGGAGACATGCATACTGCCGCCTTTACCCCTGCAATATCCTGTGGAGCGACCAAAGAGTTCGGCAAACATCTTCGAGAAATCACCGCCCTTGGCAACAAGATGTCCATGTCCCCTATGAGTGCTGGTGATCTGATCATCATTGCTAAGGTTTTGCATGACACCCGAGGCAATCGCTTCCTCACCGACATAAAGGTGCAGGGCACCGGGTATTTTTGCTTCCTCCATCAATCGCCCTGCCGCATTTTCGAAGCAGCGGATCCGGACCATCGTCAGATGCAATTCCTGTAGAACTTTTTTTGTAGGTTGTTTAGACAAGTTTCACCTCTATTACGGTTTAGTCTAGTGAGTTACAAAGCCTTTTATACGCGGGTTTTTGGTATTTGTCTCCTGACTGGCACTAAACCGGGTCGGGAAGCTCCAACCGGGTTTAGACCAGGAGTTGCCAGAAAGACTTCTGCACCATGGGACACAGCGCTCTTTTCTTTGATAGAGTCGGAAAACAATATCTACACATTTTTCGTTTTGTGATGCAATTGGAGAACGACAATGGATCTTAACTACAGCCTTGAGCATGAATCATTCAGAAACGAAGTGCGTGCATTTCTGGCAGCGAATGGCGATAAGGCTCCAACGGGCACCATATTTCGCAAACAGACCAAAGAAGACCTCGGCTGGCAAAAATTACTTATAGAGCATGGCTACGCAGCGCGGACCATACCCAAAGAATATGGTGGATATGGCGCGGAGACCGATATTCTGAAGTCTTATATCATCGCAGACGAGTTTGCCCGGCAAGGTGTAAGACCCGGGCACAGCGGGGATTTCAGGTTAGTTCCTACGCTGCTTGAGCTCGGTACGGAGGAACAAAAGCAGCAATACATAGCACCTACCGTCAGCGGAGAAATGACATGGTGCCAGGGGTATTCAGAACCTGGTGCAGGATCGGACCTGGCGTCTTTGTCTACAAAGGCTGTCGTTGACGGCGATGACTTTGTTATCAATGGTCAAAAGATCTGGACCTCCGGCGCTCACTATGCCGATATGATTTTTTGCCTGGTTCGAACCGAACCTGATGCCCCAAAGCATCAGGGCATCAGTTATCTTCTGTTTCCGATGAGCACACCAGGAATTGAGATTCGCCCCCTGGTCAACATGACCGGTGATGCAACATTTAGCGAAGTCTTTTTCACCGATGTGCGTGTTCCTACCAGTCAGATAGTTGGAGCACGTGGTGAAGGCTGGTTTGTAGCCAACGCAACACTAAAGCATGAACGTGGCGGGTTGGGTGACCCCAACCAGGCCGAAGAACGCTTTCACTCCATTCTGGAGATGATGAAGCAGGAAAAAATTGACGGCGTCCGCCTTATTGACCAACCGGTATACCGGGACAGGTTATTAAAACTCCAGGCACGAATTCTGTCTATGAAATTTAACGGTATGCGCATTTTAAGTTCATCCATCAAGGGTGATGATCCAGGGCTGGCGGCATGGATAGTCAAACTACAGGGCTGTGAACTGAACCACCAGATGGCAGCAATGGCGATCGATATATTGGGAGAAATAGGCATCCTGTACGACGATAGCCCTCACCTGCGCGATGCGGGTTTCTGGCAATATTCATACATGCTGGATCTGGGACTAATCATTGGTGGTGGCACTGCGCAGATTCAAAAGAACATGATCGGTGAGCGTGCCCTTGGATTACCGAAAGAACCCAAACCCCAGGAAGTAGAATAGGAGGCATCGCAATGGATTTTTCACTTAGTGAAGAACAGCACATGCTCCAGGAAAGTATTTCCAGACTGCTGACAACGGAATGTCCCCTGAATGATATCCGTGAACTCGTAGATTCTGGTGGAGATTGCTTGACCGAAGTCCAGCAAAAAATAGCGGAATCTGGCGTCGCCGGGATCTTGATACCAGAGAACCTGGGGGGAGTTGGACTTACCCTCCTGGATGCGGCACTGATCGCTGAGTCCCTTGGTGGTGCGGTCGCCCCTGTCCCTTTTATTGCGTCTTCTGTTATGGCACCGGTTGCACTGCTTGAGGCCGGTAGTGATGAGCAAAAAGAAAAGTGGTTACCACAGATTGCCTCAGGCGCTGCAATTTTTGGTACAGGTGTTACAGAACAGATTGGCAACCGAGAAGATCGCGGTATAACCGCGAGCGCAGACGGGCTGAACGGAACAGCAATGTTTGTGCTTGATGGCATGAGCGCAGATATGCTGATCATCGCTGATGACAGCGGCTGTATGCACCTGGTTGATTCACAAGCCAGCGGCTTATCCCGCCAAAAACTGAAGACGATTGACCGCACTCGCACCGTCGCAGAGGTCATTCTTGATGGTGTGACTTCGGAACCCCTGCCCGGCTCCCATTCGAACCGCGAGCCGTTGCTGAAGACAATAGATGCCGGACGTCTGATGCTCGCCGCTGATACATTAGGTGCAGCTCAATACATGCTGGAAAAATCTATTGCCTATGCAAAGGAAAGAAAGCAATTTAACCGTGTCATAGGCTCCTTCCAAGCGGTAAAACACATGTGCTCAGAAATGGTTGCTGAACTTGAGCCCTGCCGATCACTGATCTGGTACGCAGCCTATGCAGGCACTTCAATTCCCGCGGAGGCAAGAATGATGGCCTGTCACGCAAAAGCGCACCTGTCGGAGGTAGGTCAGTTCGTTGCACGCACGGCGACGGAAATTCACGGTGGAATGGGGGTTACGGACCTGCTGGGATTACACTATTGGTTCAAACGAATTGGATTTAATCGACAACTTCTGGGTGCACCGGAGCTGGTTCGTGAAGAAGCGGCCAGGGCCCAGGGGTGGGTATAGCGGAAGCGGCTATATTAGGCACCTGCGTTGGCTAACTCGAATAAAGAACTAAAAAATTAACAAGGATAAGTATGGTTGATCGGCTGAAAGGAAAAGTTGCAATTGTCACCGGCGCGAGTCGAGGGCTGGGCGAATATTGTGCTTTGGGTTTTGCCCGCGAGGGCGCCAAAGTGGCTGTTGCTGCACGCACGGTAGAACAGAAAGACCCCCGCCTGCCGGGCACCATTTACCATACCTGCAAGCTAATCGAAGAGGCCGGCGGTGAAGCGTTACCCATCATCTGCAACGTGGCGGATGAGGCATCCATTGCCGATATGGTCAGACAGGTAACGGGCCACTGGGGGCGCATCGATATCCTGATGAACAATGCCGCTATTCAACCACCCGGAGACAACGCCACCATAACCCCCAAACACTGGGAACTGCAGTTCAAGGTCAATGTGCACGGTCCCTTTCATTGTATTCGTGCAGTTCTGCCTGTAATGACTGAGCAAAAGAGCGGCAATATCATCAACATATCATCTGTTGGTTCCACACATGGCACACCCTACGGTGGCACCAAGCGTGCACTTGAAGCCATGACCGAGGGTCTTGGTGTAGAGCTTAGAGAGCAGAATATCGTGGTGAATGCCCTCAAGCCCATGAGTGCAATTGAAACGCCTGGCTTTCTGTTCGCCCAGCTGCCACGCAATGAAGGTGAAACGCCGACCTTACCACCACAGGATAGTTACGTTGAAGCAGCAATACTGTTGGCGATACAGAGTGTCGATTCATTCACCGGACGAGTGCATGATGATGCGGAAGTGATTGGACTCCTGGCTGATGAGGCTACCAAGGATAAGTTCCGGGAACTCAACCCGGACTATTGGGCGGCTGCTATGGACAACGCCAAATAAAAGGGCACTGTGCAGTAAAGACACGATGCCCAAATCTCCATCGATGATCCGCTGATAGAGATAGAAGCAAAACAATAATCCTGATTGCAAGGAGCAAGAGCACTCATGGTCTATGATTCCAGAATGTTGTCCAGGGACCAATGCGTCCTGGCATGCCAAATCGAACACTGGGCGCAGGAAAAACCCGACGCTGAAGCAATAGTTTTTTATGGCGGGGAAACCTGGACCTGGCAGCAAACACTGGACTATACACGCCGAACCGCGAAAGCGCTGCAGCTTATGGGTGTTAAGAAAGGCGAGCATGTGCTGTCGTGGCAACCCAACACTAAAGAGGCACTGCTTAGCTGGTTTGGAATCAACTACCTTGGTGCTGTGTATGTACCAATAAATACAGCCTACAAGGGCTCCTTACTCGAGCACGTGGTGCAGTTATCTGACGCTAAACTGATGGTATGCCATGCAGACCTCGCACCGCGGCTGAATGAGATAGACACGGGGAACCTCAAAGATGTCATTGTCGTTGATGGCGACGTTTCCCTCGCAGGACCTGTAACACACCCGCAATCGGCTCTAATGGCTGAAGAGGGTCTGGATGAAATTCCTGACGATATCGAACCCTGGGATACGCAGTACATAATCTTTACCTCTGGCACTACCGGACCCAGCAAGGCGGTATTGTCATCCTATGTGCAGGGATATTCTATGGGTCCTGAGGCCCACCCCTATGTCGATCAGACAGACCGATCGATGGTTAACATGCCCCTCTTTCATGCTGGCGGAACCATTTACGTCATCATGACACTGGCGAATGGTGGTTCCTGTTTCATTGATACTCATTTCAAAACGGATGAATTCTGGCAAACCGTGCGTGAATACGAGATAACGTCAACCTGTCTGATAGCAGCCATGACCCCCTTTCTGTTAAAAGTTCCAACTCGGGATGACGACAGGGATAACCCGCTGGTAAAAGCTCTTTGTATACCCTGGAACCAGGAGGCCCGCCTGATGGGCGAGCGTTTCGACATTGATGTACGTACATGTTTTAACATGACTGAGATATCCGGCCCACTGGTTTCCGAATCCTTCCCTCCCAAAGATGGTACCTGCGGACGCGTGCGCGATGGAGTAGAAGTACGTGTGGTGGATGAAAACGATTGTGAAGTGGCGCCGGGTGTTGCCGGTGAATTAATCCTGCGAACAAATCGACCCTGGTCTTTGAACCACGGCTATTACAAAAACCCCAAGGCCACCGCCGATGCCTGGCGCAACGGCTGGTTTCACACGGGGGATAGCTTCAAATACGATGAAGATGGGTATTTTTACTTTGTCGACCGGATCAAGGATGCCATCAGACGCCGTGGTGAGAACATTTCATCCTTCGAAGTTGAAAATGAGGTGATTGCTTTTGAGTCAGTCCTCGAGGTGGCGGCAATTCCCGTACCTAGCGACCTGGGAGAAGATGAAGTGATGATTGTGGTGGCACCGGTGGCCGGGAAAGAGATTGACCCTCTGACCCTGTTTAATTTTCTACAGCCACGTATGGCGCATTTTATGCTGCCACGCTTTATTCGTATCATTGATGAGTTGCCAAAAACTCCCACCCAGAAGGTACAAAAACATCAACTCAGGGAAGCTGGTGTCACTGCCGATAGCTGGGATCGGGAAGCTGCTGGCATCGTGGTAAAACGCGATAAGATTGGCAGCTAAGCACTAGCTGGTTCCTGTCCGTAAATAGAGAAGTTTGACCAAATATCGCAACACAATAATAACGTAAGATATACAAATCAATCACTTAAGAAGGAAGGGGCCGCCTAGGATAGCCCGCACGATGTAAGAAAACGGACAAGAACTGGCTAAAACTTACCTGGTGAACAATACCTATTTTGATTTCGGCAAACCGAGTACTCGCTCACCAAGAATATTCCGTTGTATTTCACTGGTACCGGCGGCAATGGTGCTGCCAAATGAATTCATGTAGGCCAGCGGCCATTGCCCACCCACGGGTGCCTGCTCATCACTAACGTAAAGGCTGCTGGCGGAACCCTCAATATCATAGGCCAGTGCGGTCCTGTCTTGGCCGAGTTCAGAACCTGTTACCTTGAACTGCAGCGCAAGCCGATCGGGCTGGTCCTGGAGCTCGCCGACTCCAAGGCGGCGCTGGTTTTGCTTAAAAGCTTCCTCACGGATCAGCAGTTGAACTATCTGATCCCTGATCAGCGGATCATCCGCAGCAGTCTTGCCGTTGCGATAGGATAAACCGGCAAGTTCTATCAGGGCCAATGCAGTAGCGGTGTTGGCCCCTTCTTCCTTTTCAAGACTCATGCCCCCCGCTGCCGGTGTCACCAGGCCTGCGGCACCACGCTCATGGGTCAGGGTCGTCATGGCAACCTTCCAGCCGGCGCCGACTTCATCGAGGCGATAACGGTCTTCCACAAACAGGTCTTCCATAATCACTTCATTGAACCCTGTCCCCCCCGTCATCTTGATCAGCGGTCTTACGGTGATGCCATTGCCAACTGCACCTGCAAAGGGCACCACAAAATAGGACATACCATTGTACTTATCATCCCTGTCCGTTCGACAAAGAAGAATCATCCAGTCTGCAAAATGAGCAAGTGAGGTCCAGACCTTGTGACCGTTTATTAACCACCCATCGCCCTTTCGTTCGGCAAATGTCTGCTGATTGGCCAGATCAGAACCTGCGCCAGGTTCGCTGAACCCCTGGCACCAGAGGTCATCGCAGGAAAATAGCCGGGGCAACAGTTCGGCCTTAACGTCCTCCCGGGCATGGAAGAATACTGCTGGCGCCGCCATACCCAATCCAGAGATGTTAGGGAAGTATGGAGTGGCTGCCTTGCGCAGTTCTTCGTTAGCAATGGCCTGGCAGTTATTGTGACCACCACCACCCACTTCCTTTGGGTAGTCGCAGCCAACCAGACCTGCCTCATAGGCAGACTTCTGCCATGTCTTGAGCCAATCGAGCGCATCACGATCGTTTATCTCAAGCGCACTTTGCGGTATGGCGACCGGCGGATCACCCGGGTGATTCTCGCTCAGCCACTGTCGACAGGCTGTTCTAAACTCAGCCTGTTCAGGTGTATCTTTTGCTTTGGCATCGGTCATAGGTATGCTTCCGTTACAGATACATAGAATACTAATATTAGAGCGAGAGTAAAGTGTCAGGCAATTCTCGAGAATACCTGTACTCTGGCACTTTACTCTGACCCGGGAAGAACCAAGTGGTTAATGACGAATTCATCCTGCTAAAGAACCTGCACCGAACCTACCAGGAAGCCGGGCTGGAGCATGCCGTGCTCAAGGGGATCACGCTCACAATCGGGCGCGGTGAAACGATTGCCCTGCTGGGCAGAAGCGGTTCAGGAAAATCCACTTTACTCAATGTCATCAGTGGCATCGACAAGCTGGATCAAGGTCGGGTGATTGTCAATGGCGTCGACCTGACGGTATTACCAGAACGTGAATCGACCCTATTTCGGCGAAAAAACATTGGCTTTGTATACCAGTTTTTTAATCTTATCCCTACCCTGACCGCAGTTGAGAATATCGCGCTGGTACTGGAACTAAACGGCTATTCCCCCTCAGTTGTCAGAGAAAAATCTCGCGCTATGCTAACCGCCGTTGGACTTGGCCAGGAAGCTGATCGCTTCCCCGACAGGATGTCCGGTGGAGAACAACAACGTGTTGCCATCGCCAGGGCTCTGGTACATTCCCCTGGCCTGGTTCTAGCCGACGAACTTACCGGCACCCTGGATGCCGAAACAGGTGAACTTATACTCTCATTGCTGCAGCAACTGGTGTCAGACCAGGGAGGAACATTGCTCCTGGTGACTCATTCCCTGGCAGTAGCAAAAACTGCGGACCGAATCCTGACTTTGGAAGACGGTCTACTGTCTGAACAGGAGGGGTCCTTTGCCTGGTAGGTTACTGGCGCCTCTTCTCTGGCGCAGCAGCCTGCGCTTTATGGCTCATCACAAATGGCAAAGCTGGCTGACCTTCACCGGTATAGCGCTGGGCGTTACCATGGTGGTTGCCGTGGATCTCGCTAATAGTAGTGCCCGTCGTGCCTTCTCACTATCCCTTGAGTCAGTAACAGGCAACGTAACACATCAGATAATCGGCGGCCCAAAGGGAATTGACGAAACCATCTACAGCCGATTACGAAGAGAACTGGCCATTCGCAGCAGCGCACCCATGGTCACCGGCCGGGTGGAGATTAGGGATCAGGCCTTCAGGCTGATCGGCAGCGATCCATTCAGCGAGGCACAGCTCGATCGCCATACACTTAAGCTCCACCAGGGTGAACTATCCGAAGTATTGTTGGATCCCGCAGCAGTGGTTCTGTCAGAACGAGGAGCCAGCAGACTCGAACTGTCATTAAATGAAACCTTCAGTGTGCAAATCATAGGCAGAGAGGCCGAAGTTAAACTTGTTGCCATATTTGCCACCGACAATCCCGCGGCAACAGATGGTTTGATTTTCGCCGATATAGCCGTTGCTCAACGGCTGCTGCAGCGTACGGGTAGATTGGATCGGATCGACCTGATACTGGACTTGCATGACCAACAGCGTGTGTCTGCATGGCTCCCTGATGAATTAAAACTGGTGGAAAGCGAGACCCGTAATCATTCGCTGCAACAGATAAGTGAAGCATTTCATATCAACCTGACCGCCATGAGCCTGCTGGCACTGCTGGTGGCCACCCTGCTGATATACAACACCATGACCTTGTCGGTCATACAGAGGCGCCACATGCTGGGAATATACCGTACCCTTGGCGTCAGTCGACGCGAGATATTCAGTCTTATCCTAAGTGAATCCCTGGTCATGGCGGTAGCTGCCAGCGCGGCCGGTTTGATCTCAGGGTTGCTGCTTGGGCAAATGCTGGTCCAGCTGGTGACTCGCACAATCAACGACCTGTACTTTAGTCTTCATGTAACGGCATTTCTGATAGATCCCTGGTCCCTGCTGAAAGGATTTTCACTTGGGGTCGTGATGACGCTGTTGTCAACGCTGTTGCCAGCCTGGGAAGCAAACCGGACCGAACCCATTGCCGTTCAACAGCGCTCAGTACTGGAAGAGCAGTGGCGCCGGCGGCTGCCCCTTTTGGTGATTGTTGGAATTGGTCTGCTGCTGCTGGGAATGTCCCTTGTTAACAGCGATCACGACTCCCTGTTGGAAGGTTATATGGCACTCACCATGATAGTGCTCGGTTTTTGCCTCATCGTTCCCAGCCTTGTTGTCGGGCTAATCCGAGTTACCCTCATGATTATCTCACCCATGCAAACCCAGGTGGTTCGCATGGCAATTCGTGGTATCAGCGCCGGTATAAGTCGAACCGGCCTTGCGGTTGCCGCACTCACCGTGGCTGTGTCCGTAACTGTCGGAGTTGGCGTTATGATCGGCAGCCTTCGTCACACGGTCATCGTGTGGTTGGAGCAGTCCCTTAATGGTGACATCTATATTGCTCCTGCCAGTCCAAACAATATTAGTTCCGTGAACAGCCTGATGCATGAACTGGTAGAGGTAGATGGCATAAGACGAGTGACCAGCAACCGCGTACTAAACGTTGAATCTGAATTCGGTCCTGTGCGACTCATGGCGATTACGCCGAACGGCGTGGAACTTCGAATGCCCATCAAATCTTCCCTGCAGGGAGCGACTGAACTTTTTTCTACGGGCCAGGGCGTGTTGATCTCTGAACCTTTGGCCTATCACCGGCAGCTGGGTACCGGCGACACACTATCACTGCATACCCGAAAAGGCCCGCGGCAGTTTCCAATTGTTGGTGTATTCTACGATTACACATCCACCCATGGGATGGTAGCGATGCAGCGTGATCTTTACCGCCACTGGTGGGGCGATGACAGCATCTCCGGGCTAACTGTATATGGCAACGACGGGATAGCCACCGAAACACTGCGCAATTCAATTCGAACAGTCATCGGCTCCAGACAGGCGCAGTTTCTGGTCATTTCAAATAGTGAAATCCGGCAGAATGCGATGGGCATCTTCGACCGCACGTTCGTCATTACGGATGTCATGAGAATACTCGCGGTACTGGTTGCTTTTATCGGTGTGCTGAGCGCGCTGATTGCACTGCAGCTGGAGCGCGCGCGCGAGTTCGGTATTCTCAGGGCCACCGGTATGACTCCTGGCCAGGTCCGGGTGATGATCATCGTACAGACTCTTTTGATGGGATTATTCGCTGGTCTACTGGCTATTCCACTGGGACTTCTGATGGCCGATGTTCTGATCGAGGTGATCAATCGGCGCGCCTTTGGCTGGAGCATGCAGCAGATCTTACCCCCAGTCGTGCTGGTTCAAGCCATGTCCCTGGCACTGATCTCAGCCTTCCTGGCCGGGCTCTATCCAGCTCAGAAAGCAGCCACAATTTCACCTGCCACCGCACTGCGCGAGGAGTAACCTGATGACAGGCAGACCCGTTCGTCTTTTGCTGATATTCATCCTGTTACTCCAGGCCTGCGATGATCAATCGACCCAGGCGCCAACCCTTGACCTCATGAATATCCTGGGAGGTGAGGCAACGCAAGGTTTTGAACGGGCCATTGATATCCGGCAGTTTCAGTTCCCGAAGGACCACGCATCACATCAAGGGTTTCGTAATGAATGGTGGTACTTTACCGGCAATCTGGTTAGTGAGGATGGCAAGCACTTCGGTTATCAAGTCACCTTTTTTCGAACGTCCCTCTCCCCTCCAAAGGAACCCCTGGGGAAAGCACAAAACCAGGAATCAAGCTGGGTGGTTCAGGATATCTGGATGGCTCATGCGGCGCTGACCGATATCCATGATCAGCAGCACCATGCGTTGCAAAGATTTTCCCGCGCTGGCCCGGCACTCGCCGGTGCAACTGTTGATCCATTGAATATCTGGCTTGATGACTGGCAGGTGATCAGTAAACCAAGCTTTAACAAAAGTAACGAATTTCCCTGGCAGGTCACCATCAATACAGATGATTTCTCATTAGAGCTGGATCTTACTGCGGTAAAACCTCCGGTCTTGCAGGGTGATCGGGGGCTCAGCCAGAAAAGCGCTCCTATCGGAAATGCCTCCTACTACTACAGTTACTCCAGGCTACTAACAACAGGGAAGGTGCGCATAGGAAATAACGATTACCCTGTCACTGGCACGAGCTGGTTTGACCGCGAATGGAGTACCAGCGCCCTGGATAAGGGGCAAACGGGCTGGGACTGGTTCTCTCTACAGTTCGACACTGGTGAAGATCTGATGTATTACCAGCTGCGAGACCTGCAGGGTAATGCTGACGGGAACAGTCAGGGGAGCTGGATCGATGAAAAAGGCGGCAAGACGCCAATCAATGAACAGGACATGCAACTTAACGTGCTTAAAGAGTGGCGCAATGATGATGGACAGGTATACCCGGTCCACTGGCAGATGGACTATGGAGACCAAAGCTGGATCATTCAGGCTGCTGTGGAAGACCAGTTTATGGACCTGGCGGTGCCCTACTGGGAAGGCTCCGTGAAAATCTATGACACCACATCAATGAACCTGTTGGGCAGGGGTTACCTTGAAATGACACGAATCAAGCCAATTTGAAATCGGAGGCGTTATGAAAACTGAACCAGAGAAAGGTGGCTGCCTGTGTGGGGATATTCGCTATGAGTTTGATCGTAAACTGGTCATTTCAGCACACCACTGCCACTGCCTTGACTGTCAAAGATGTACTGGCAGCGGCAAAGCGACAATTATTTTTCTGCCCAGGCAAGCGCTTCGACTGACAGGTGAGCTGAAAGTGTTCTCTGTTGTGGGAACCGACGGCAGCCATGTGAATCGCGCCTTCTGCCCCAGTTGCGGCTCACCAATGATCAGCTATGTTGACGAGAATCCAGAACTCACCTTCGTCAAGGCTGGCACGCTGGATGATTCTTCCTGGGTCACCATTGAATCCAGCTATTGGAGCACTTCAGCAAACGATTGGTCACCTCTGGATGGAGAGCTGCCACAGTTTACCGGCAATCCCGAATAGCGGACCAATTAAGTCCGTCCATGGACCTGGTCACAGGAATTGGAAATAGAAAGGGGGCCGAAGCCCCCCTGAAGGTTCATTGCAACGACTAGATCGAACCCAGATTCACTCTCAACTCAAGCGCCCAGTGGCGTCGGATGTTGGGGACTCTGAAGTTGAGCAAACCACCAACGACCGTGGTGGCCTGGTTGTATATCTCATCGGTGATATTCTTCATGAAATACGCTGCTTCGTAGCGACCATCTGGGCTGCGCCAGGTAAGTGACGCATTGTAGATATCGGTGGCATCGCGACGGTGACGGATAAAGTCGCCATTGAACTGCTGCACACCCAGGGACTCGTTGGTCCGGGAGCCGCCGATGGACTGTTCGTCTGCATTGAGCCAGTCTGCGCTCAAAGTCAGGTTACCCAAATCATTGAGCTGCCACTCGTAAGCAAATCCGGCAGAAAAGGTCCACTCGGGTGACCGGCCGGAAGGGGCGATGCTGGAAACATCGACCGGTACGAGCCAGCCGGCGAAATTACCGATCGCATCGTCGATTCGAACAGGAGGTCCACACACAGGCGAGTCTTCGGAGTACGGTCCCCCGACCGTAGGTGGGTTCAGTGGATCGGTGCCACTGGTTCCATCCGGGTCGGTGCAGAAGCCCACACGCGTCGTATCCAGATTCGCGATGTTGGCCCAGAGGGTCAGATTATCGGTTGCCAGGAATGTCAGCTCAAGCTCAATGCCTTCGGTCTCGAAGCTGCCAAGATTTGACTGAACCGTCTCCTGACCACCGCCACCAGAGGCAGCACGGATAAAGGCGGTCTGAAAGTCCTCAACCTCGGTGGAAAATGCAGTGGCATTGACACGTAAGCGGTTGTCAAACCAGTCGGACTTAATACCGATTTCGTAGTTTTCCCCTACCTCAGGTTTGAAGGGTCCTAGCGTCGAGATCGAAGTTGCGCGACCGTTCCAGCCACCGGCAGTGAATCCTTTCGCATAAGTGAAGTAGGCCATCAGATCGTCATTGAACTCGTATTGGACGCCAGCCATCGGCGTAAAGTCGGTCCACTTTTTCTCCGGCAGTATCATGCGGTTGTTGCATATGATGGGTCCTCCAGTGGGATCCAGTACCGGGCGACAGCCACCTTCGACACCGCCACTGCTATCAAAACCGATAGCCGGTGCCAGTTGCCACACGGGTGTTGGAGTACCAGGACCGGTCGCTGGAGGCAGCGTTGGTGGTAGCGTGGGGTCAATAACATATGCCGGAGATCTGGTACACCCATTGGCGTTGTCTGCTGCGCCTGCGCCAAGCGACTCATCACCTGTACCAATGCAATGCTTGAACTTTTTAGTCTCCGATGTGTAGCGTCCGCCAATGGTAAATGTCAGCGCGTCGGTGACATGCCAGTTAGCCTGTGTGAACACCGCCCAGGCCTCGTTTAGCTGGGTGGAGAACTGGGCCTGGCCGAAGGTCGTAGGGTTGGTGAAGGTGATGGCCGTTGGGTCAGGCGCATTCAGTATAATGTTTGGTGCGAACAACATCCCATATGAGCTCTGCTTCATTGCATATTCCTGCTCGAAGTAGTAGACGCCCGAGACGAAGTCGAACTTGTCTGAGAAGCCAGATGCAAAGCGTAACTCGTGGGTCATCTGATGATGATCCGTGGTTCGCCTTCCGGCAAACAGGTCGTGATTTGACACGTCGATGGTGAAGATGATGTCCTCGTCGGTCTGCCGGTAGTTGCCGATGTAGGTGAGCTCTCCCCAATCACCCAAATCGTAATCAGCCTGCAGGGTGATACCCCAAACGTCTGTGTCGAACATCTGTCCCCGGTCTTCAGTGTTGGGTGCGGTATACTCGTCATCAACCGACCCGCTACCGTGGGGTTTGGCGCAGATCGTCGCTGCACCTGCCGCTGCGGTGAACGGGTCCTGTCCGAGTACGATCATGTTGTAGAGGGTTTCTGTCAGAATAACCAAATCGTTGGACCCTGGCGTTGAACCCCCAATGATTGCCAAAATGGGATCCTCGCGACAGTAGTGGTGTGACTGGGTCATGTTGGTGTCGTCTCTGGTTTCACTCCATTCGCCGCGCACTGTTATGTCCAATTTGTCGCTCGCATCCCACTTTAAGCTGGGTATGATCGTGATTCGATCGGTTGCACCCCGGTCCTTGCCGACGAAGGAATTTTTCCAGTAACCGTCGTGCTGCGTACTTTTGACCGCCACGCGACCGGCGAGCGTGTCATCAATCAAGGGGATATTGACGGTCCCCTTCACATCCATGCGCCCGAAATCACCCCCCTGGACGGAAAAGCGAGCACCCCAGTCGTTAAACTCCGGCTCGTTATGCAATATCTGCACCGCACCGGCGATCGTATTGCGCCCGAACAAGGTACCTTGAGGGCCGCGTACTATCTCTACAGATTTCACATCGACCATGTCGCTCAAGCCTGTAGCCACCCGAGCCTGAACGACGCCGTCAACGTAAATTCCTACCTTGCTGTCAGCTGTAGACTCAATATCGCCTGTGCCCTGGCCGCGAATATAAAACGACGCAGAATTTTGAAATATACCCACAGGTTCGAACTGGACACCGGGCGAGGCGTTGGTCAGGTCACGCAGGTCCTGGGCGAATTTACGCTCCAGCGCCTCTCCCGTGACCGCTGTCATGGGAATAGGCACGTCCTGGAGGGAGGCTTCGCGGCGCGTCGCCGTGACGATAATTTCCTCCAGGGTATTTTCTGCTGCAATGACAGCGCCTGGTGACAGGCTGATGATGGTTGCCGCCAGTATGGCGGTAGTTTGTTTGATGGCTTTTGTAACGTATTGTCTGGGTCTTGTTGCTGAAAACTGTGACTGGG
>PBRP01000111.1 GCA_002726655.1 Gammaproteobacteria bacterium | reverse complement strand
GGCATTTGACTTGTTGCCCATGGTTTCCATGCTGGATACGGTTGGGCCAATAAAGTTGATGCCATGCTGCCTGACCAGATTGGCAAAGTTTGGATCTTCCGACAGGAAACCTATGCCAGGGTGTAATGAATCTACCTTTTCAGCTTCAGCAATACTGAGAACACTTAACGCATTGAGGTAGCTTTCATCCGAAGTATTCCCGCCTATACAAACGAGCACATCACCCTCGCGATCACGAACCATATCGGCCGGTACAGAATCCATATCCGGGTCAGACTGCACCAACACCACGCCATAACCGAACTCCTGGGCCCTGGACACCAGTTTGACGGCGGTACACCCCCGGGCATGAATAAGGATGCGCTGGATAGGCCTGATGAGGTCTTCGTCTGACGTGGAATGCTGGAGTACGACAGGTTCCGCCGCCGCCAGTGAGCCTGCCATGATCCTGTCAACAACCTGCTCAATGGTCTCAGTGGGTAATGGTATCGCTGGATCTACAGCACGCAGTTCCTTATCCAGTTCCATGGCAAATGGGTGCTTCACCAGCCCTCTCATGGCACCGGACGTCAGTGACAGATAATTACTGAGCAGGCAGGTAAAGGGCAAATTCCGCTCGACCACTGCCTGACCGGCAAAGGGCATACTGCTACCGGTAAAATAATAAGTTTGCGCAAGCGGGTGAGTAACGAAGCTTGCCTGGGCACCACCGGTGCAATCGCCAAAACCGAACATGATGATCGGTAAATCGTTGTCACGAACAAAGCGTGTCACTCTGTCATTGATGACTGCCATGGTAAACAGCGCAGCTGCGCCTTCCTTTGTTTGCATTCCACCGGATGAAATGAAACAGATGACGGGAAGGCGTTTTCGCGCACATTCAACCAGCAGGTTACAGAATCGGGCGCAATCTGAATT
Organism: Gammaproteobacteria bacterium; assembly: GCA_002726655.1. Classification (GTDB taxonomy): domain Bacteria; phylum Pseudomonadota; class Gammaproteobacteria; order Pseudomonadales; family Azotimanducaceae. Next base: position 13,891 of record PBRP01000111.1, on the reverse strand, counting down.
GTCGATGCTGCCAGCCTGAAAGTGCACATTGGAAATGACAAGCCCCACAGGGTAACGACCTGTCTCCGTCTTGAAGTCACCAATTCCGGTAATCAGACCATGCGGCCTGATATCATTATTTAGTGCAGATTCAATAGAAGCCCTGAAGGTTGGGAATGAAACCGGGTTGGCAGACATCAATGTACTGCTGGTCTCCTCGAAACTATCAACGAATCGCTCCAGCAGAGTATCGAAGGTAGTCTTCCTGCTTCGCTTTTCTCGCGTCAGCAACTCATGGAACAAGAGGTCACGATAGGCAATGGTAAGCCGATTCCAGAAGTCCTTTCGCCGTCCAATTCTTACGGGCTCTATCTTCCCGTCAAATCGCCTGCCAGTTCTTATGGAGGCGTAATACTCGGGAAGCAATTTCTCGAAAAAGAAACTGATAACGACAAACAGTGTATCTGACTTGTCCTTGTGGACGACTCTTATCCATTCTTCGACCGACTTCAGGAATGACGCGCAACCACTATGACCCGCAAGCTGCTCAATCCACTCTGCGAATCGTCTTTCTATCTCTTCCTTTTCAGCGCCGGTGAAAGTTGTAAGGGCACATGCTTCATCAACGGAGCGCTTTAGAAGCTGTTCGATAAACTGTGCCGACAGGGTCCTCGACTCATGCGCCTGACGAGCAACAGAGACCATATCGCCTATCAGGTTCTCATAAACGATGCTGAACACAATGAGGTTCTGGCACTCAATAGCGAACCCGTCACGTACATCTTCACTTTGAATGACATCAAGGATGGTCTCATCCTTGTCACTAGTCTCCGACGTCGCCTCAGCCTTTCTTTCTACATGAGGCCACAGAACATCTTCGAGTAGAAGTCGATTCAGGGGAATATTGCTTTTTGCTTCTTCGAGTACAGCGATCAGATCCTGCGTTTGTATTGACAGGTTCTGTCCTTCTAACAGTGATGCCTCATACAGGTTTTCACTTTCCAGTATCAGGTTAAGTTCAGAAACAAGCTGGCTGAGAAGAAATTCTGAATTCTTCTCATCAATGAATTCCTGATCAAACAGTTTTTTACCTTCAAAACTGAACAGGCTCTTCAGCATTACTATGAATGCACCCTCTCCTGTACCCATGACTGTAAGCAGGTCTTTAACATTGCCAATATCACTGGTCTCCAGGAGGTATGAATTGGATTCATCGTCCTCCAGGTGCCGAATCAGGGCCGCGATATTGTCTTTTGAGCTTGCCTTCCATCGATTGTACAAATGCAACCCGGCGACGAGGCATAGATCTTTCCTGGCGTTCTCGTAGTTTTGCCCTGGTTCTCCGAAAATCAACTGAGCGATCCTTCCGCGCTCATCGCCCACCTGGGATCGCTTATCAACGAAGTTCTTCCACACCTTATTGAGTGAGTCCTCGTAGAGAACCTTATCGGGCTCCTGTAACCAGCCGAGGAATGCCTCTCGACGCTCACGATGCACTCGCTTATCGAGTTCACCTTCCGGAATCTCACTGTCCACCAGGCGTCCATACTGGGTGGTAGAAGTTGCTTTGATTCGCCTGCGCAGTACCAGGTAACGAAGATGCCTCAATGCCACACCGAAAACGTTTGGATACTCCGTGGGCGAAGTCCGCAACTTCAAAGGAGAATCTGCATGCACTGCAACCATGGTTTCGGACATATGCAGATACCGATGAATGTTCCGATGATAGTGGTCAAGTATTTCCGGGTGTTCTGAAACAAAGTCTTTGGCGCTGTCTTCAATGGACAGAATTCCTGAAACAATAACGTTCCTTAGATTATCGATCTTGTCATCTTCTCCCGGATCGTAATCGACAATCCCATCGATATTTCCCTGCTTATAGAGTTCGTATGAGGAAACCCCAACGAACTTCGCACACTCCTGCCAAGACAAGTTGTATCGCCGCACCAGGTTGGCGAGACTGCGAGGATGGATGGTATTGAACACACCGGTTCTAAGGCACAGGAGCATATTACTGGCAGCGAGAGGAATTGCCCCGCCGGAGTATCCCTGGCCTATTATGATACCCAAAGTCGGCACATCCACATGACACAGCTCAGTAATCAGTTTCGATATTGAGTGCGCCTGATTGCTGCTGTTAGCTTCCTCATATGGATCAGCACCAGGTGTGTCCATAAAGGTAACAATAGGCATAGAACGAATGGCGAATCCACGGGCTATTTTTGCGGCTTCCGTATGGTGTTCCGGTCCCCAAACACCGGTTGCATGCGCTCTGTCCTGGGTAATAAAACCAACTGTACGCATGGTCCCATGAAAATCGATTTCCAGTTCACAGGTATAGAGGGGACCAAAATCTTTCTCATGATGCACCGGTGCTCCCAGTGCATTGATTACATCGCGCGCACCGGGCCTGGTGGATTCTTCGGTTGGTGCAACTGTGGCCGCAATATAGGCATCAATTTCCATATTGTGCAGCTGGTCCAGTTTGATTTCTATCTGGTGCTCAGTCAGCAAGCCGTTAATGACGGACGCCGGCTCCTTTCGTGGAAACAGTGAAAAAGCCTGAGCCAGATTTTCGGCATTCTGGTACAAAAGATCGATAGAGGCTGGTTCCTGAACCATATGATTTCTTTTCCGATACCTGGCAGCTTCTAGTGCCCGCTCAAACAGAAGGAAAAGTGCTATTGACACTGTTAGCTCTGAAGCTGCTTGTTACGGTGGATTCAAGTTCGCAAGGGTACCGCAACGGCTAAAACCTTTCAATGAATCACCACAAGAAAACAACTATAACTTTATGATTTTATTGATATTTACAAGCGAAGGAATATAACTAGCCCTGTTCCACCGGGATCATGCCTATTTTAGCCCGCCATTCGCGCGGACCACTGATGTGAACCGATTCACCACGGCAATCAACTGCAACGGTAACCGGCATGTCCTCGACCTCAAATTCATGGATCGCTTCCATACCAAGATCTTCGAAAGCGACTACCCTGGATTTACGTATGGCCTTAGAAACAAGAAATGCAGCACCACCTACAGCCATGAGATAGACGGCCTTGTGTTTGCTGATGGCATCGATTGCAACCGGACCCCGCTCGGCCTTCCCGACCATACCCAGCAGACCCGTCTGTTCCAGCATAAAGTCTGTAAATCCATCCATCCTGGTAGCAGTCGTCGGACCGGCAGGACCAACCACTTCATCACGAACCGGATCCACAGGACCCACGTAGTAAATGAACCTGCCCTTTAGATCAACACCGCCCGGAAGTGACTCTCCCTCGGCATAGAGGTCACGTATCCGTCTGTGGGCGGCATCTCTTCCGGTTAACATCTTGCCCGACAGCAGCAGGCTTTCACCAGGCTTCCACTGGGCTATCTCTTCCCGGGTAATTGAATCCAGATTTACCTTTCTTGAACCGATACCAGCCGCCCAGGTCACTTCCGGCCAGTCATCGAGGTTGGGTGGGGTAAGTTCAGCTGGCCCCGATCCATCCAACGTGAAATGCACGTGCCGCGTGGCCGCACAGTTCGGAATCATGGCAACGGGCAGATTTGCTGCGTGGGTGGGATAGTCCGCTATTTTTACGTCCAGCACTGTTGTCAGTCCGCCAAGACCCTGGGCACCAATACCAAGTCCATTCACTTTATCAAACAGTTCAAGGCGCAGTTCTTCAATACGGGAAGCAGGCCCCCTTGCCTGCAGTTCATGGATATCGACAGGGTCCATCAGGGCACGTTTTGCCAGCAGCATGGCCTTTTCCGACGTGCCCCCAATGCCAATACCCAGCATCCCTGGCGGGCACCAGCCAGCGCCCATGGTTGGTACCGTCTTGAGAACCCAGTCAACGATACTGTCTGCTGGGTTCAGCATCACAAACTTTGATTTGGCCTCAGAACCGCCACCCTTGGCAGCAATCCTGACCTCGACTGTTTCACCAACAACCAGCTCGGTATGAATGACTGCCGGCGTATTGTCCTTCGTATTGATACGCTTACCCGTCGGGTCAGCGAGAACCGATGCCCGCAGCACGTTGTCCGGTAACGCATAGGCTCTCCGGACACCTTCATTGATCATGTCTTCAAATGACATATCGGTTTCAAAGCGAACATCCATACCGACCGACACAAAAACATTAACGATGCCCGTGTCCTGGCAGATGGGTCGATGTCCTTCGGCACACATGCGTGAATTAACCAGTATTTGGGCCATGGCGTCCCTGGCCGCCGCAGACTCTTCCCTGGCATAGGCCTCACCCATCGCCCTGATAAAATCAGCCGGGTGGTAATAGGAGATATACTGCAGTGAGTCCTGGATGCTCTGTATCAGATCATCCCTGGTGATAAGGCTCATACTGTTCCCTGTTCAGTTTCAGCAAATTACTATTCTATCAATCAGCAAACCCTGTAAGACTGAATAGAAAGCAGCAGCATTACTGATTCAAGCTTTACACGGATACTGAAGGTTAATTCTCTAGCCATACATCAGGCGCATTAGAGACTCCGCCACACAGGCAGGTTTTTCGGATCCTTCTACCTCGACCTTCACTTCACGCTTTATCTGGATAGTGTCGGTGCCCTTCAGTTCCGCAGACATCAGGGTGTGACGTGCACGAATCTTTGAGTTAACTGGAACAGGTGAAGGAAATCTCACCTTATCAAGTCCGTAGTTTACTCCCATATAGACGCCCTCAAGGGCTTCGGGCTTTCTTGGCGGAATGGAATCCCCCAGGTGGACGATCAGCGAAAGGGTGAGGAACCCATGGGCAATGGTCACCTTATATGGGGAAAGTTCAGCCGCCTTCTCCGGATCAATATGAATGAACTGGTGATCCAGGGTTGCGTCGGCAAAAAGATTGATTCGATCCTGGTCTACCTCAAACCATTCACTCACGCCTTCCTCTTCACCTTCAAAAGATTTAAATACCTCCAGCGCCTGTTCTGCTTTAGTCGACATGGTTCCTTTCCCTGTTTCAATTTCAAGACCGCGCAGCATATCATAGGACTTGACGGTACAGATTCAGACCATGACAATTCATCCTGAATTATGCAGCAACTACCTTCGGGGCCACCACAAGATAGGGAATAGATGACTCGCACCGTGAACCACCAAGATTTCATGTGCAAAGGCGTGCTTGTACTCGTACTAATCGCCTCGTTCCTGCTCGTCTGGTATTTCCAGATTCCACATGTGACCCGCTCCAGTTTTGAAGTAACCGATGTCATCCAAAACACACGGGATGGCCCCCTGTATGAAGAGTCTTTTGCTTCAAAGGAGCAGACAGGTAAAGCACACGCGGCCAGCACCTTTGCAAGAAACGGCCAACTGGTTGCTTTCTGGTACGGCGGCAGCGAGGAAGGCGCTGACGATGTGCAGATATACCGCGCCATATTTAAAGCTGGTTCCTGGAGCAACGCCACTGCCGAGCTAAGCCCGCCATTAGTAATGAGAGATCTTGCCCGCTTCGTGCGCAAAGTGGGTAATCCAGTCGGGTTCCACCGCACTGATGGAAGAACCTGGTTGTTCTTTGTCAGTGTGTCCGTTGGCGGCTGGGCGGGCAGTTCCATTAACCTGGTTGAGTCAGATGACCAGGGGCAGAGCTGGGGTAAGGTGAAGAAACTGGTGACTTCACCTTTCCTGAACCTCAGTACACTGGTGAGGAACCCGCCCTTCTATTTTCATGACGGAACCATCGGCCTGCCCGTCTACCACGAGTTTCTCGGAAAGTTTGGCGAAATTCTTCGCCTTGATTCTGATGCCAGGGTTATCGACAAGATTCGACTCAGTGACGGCGCCCATTCGCTGCAACCTGTTATTGTCCCTACCACTGATTCCCACGCGACTGGCCTGATGCGATATGCCGGTGAGCCACCCATGCGTTTGCTCGAATTCGAAACGACCGATGGCGGAAACACCTGGTCACAACCAACCAGGTCGAACATCGCCAACCCAAACGCCGCAATCACCGCGGTCCATATAGGTGACAATCGAATCTTAGCCGTAGTTAACAATTCGACGATGGGCAGATCCAGCCTGGAACTGGCTATATCTGATACACAAAAAGGCTGGCAGGTATTTCATCAACTTGAATTCGAAGATGTAAGTCCCGTAAGCCATGATTACGAATACTCATACCCAACCCTGACTCGCGATAGAAATGGCATATTTGACCTCCTATACAGCTGGAATCATCAATCCATCAAGCACATCCGTTTTAATGACGCCTGGCTCAGGGGTAAAATTGCTGCTGCCGGGGAGAACCGGTAATGGCGCTTGCTATGGACACGGTACAAAGTTTGCTGCCTCTCGTATCCAATGCTCTGCTAATCGCATGCACTGCGCTGATATTAGGCCAGCGCTGGCTGCCGCAAACTCTACACCGTATTTCGCTTACAGTTCTGGCATTTATCGCCTCCCTGATCCCATTTTCAGACCTGAGCCTCGCGCACTACCTGGCAGGCCTGTTAGGAAATTTGAGCATCACTTCGTTAGTACTTCTGGGGGTCTACATGGCCTGCCGATGTGGCAACATCAGCCCACATGAAACTATTCGCACCGACCTGAATCGCCTCTACCTGATTGTTGGCACAGCATCCATTTTCCTGTATCCGAGTGCGCTTGGTTTTTCACAATTTGACCTCTATAGGGAGGGTTACTACCCGATCGTGCTTGCGCCCCTGGTGCTCTCGATCATTCTCCTGGGTATCTTCAGAAGCTGGTTCTTTCTCTCAACACTGCTTTCTGCTGTCTTTTTTGGCTACGGTCTCGGGGTTTTTGAATCCAGCAACCTGTGGGACTACCTGATGGATCCCCTTGTTGCGATTTTCTGCCTGTCTCGCCTCTGGAAAGCCGGTTCCAGTTTGATCCACCGTATCAGTGACCCGGCGCTACAGGCAGCAGCGGTCTCGTTTGCCGGTTCCTTTCTGCTCTTTTCCGTATTCCTGTCGCACTTCAATCATGACGCCTTTCGCTATCAACTGACTATCGAGGATGGGTTTACAGAAACAATAACAGCTGTTTCGTTGTTCCTGGTCGCTGTTATCTGCATTACCCGGCTGGTGCGATTACGGCGGCATCGGCCCCTCCTTTTCCTTGGCATGATTGGATTTGTTGGCCTGGCTGGGCTTTTTGGTGCGGGTGAAGAAATTTCCTGGGGACAACGGGTGTTCGGCTGGGAGACACCTGAGGCACTTCTCGATTACAACCGCCAGGCTGAAACCGGGCTGCACAACCTGGTGGTTGAGGTTAATGACAAAAAGGTCAGCATCAACAAGGTGATTTTTGGAACCGGCCTTGCGCTGGCCATGCTTATCTATCTATTTGTCATGACCCCGCTGTACCGGCAACACAGGGCGCGGAACGGCCCCTTTGCCCGACTGATCAACCGGTTAGCGATCCCCATGCCGAAAAATTACCAGGCGATAGGTTATCTGATTGTCGTGGCCTGTGTGGAACTCCTGATTGACTCTTCAAAGCGAGGAGAAATGACTGAGTTCGCCGGATCAATTATTTTCCTGCTTAACGTCACCTTCCCGGACAATCAGGAGATATTCGATATTGATTTCGAACAGGCGGTTTCATAGCATTAGGCGAGCGAATCCCGTACCCTATAAGACGCTAAGCTGATCCTCCGGAACACTGGTGGTTTCACCAGCAGCAGAAGATAACCCGGCGCAATTGATATTCCGGAAGCCTGAATCAGCATGGTAACCAGCCCTGCTGTCAGCCCAAATTCAATTTACAATTTACACTTATTAGGAACAGATATGTCTGAGACAAATACCAACGATGGCGCCGTATATATTGCAGCAGGTGCGAGAACACCAATGGGTGGACTCCAGGGAGCACTGGCAGAACTCACGGCTGTAGAACTGGGCACCGCGGCTATTGCAGATGCCGTCAAGCGTGCAGGACTTTCAGCAGATGATGTTGAAGAAGTGATTCTGGGCTGTGTTCTACCCTCAGGCCTGCGCCAGGGGCCCGCCAGACAGGCTGGGATAGACGCAGGCATACCTGTCACCTCGGGAGCAACGACAATCAATAAATTGTGCGGCTCTGGCATGAAGGCAACCATGCTGGCACACGACCTGATCAAGGCCGGCACAAATGACGTCATGGTCTCTGGTGGCATGGAGAGTATGACCAACTCACCCTACCTGCTGCCAAAATCCAGGGGTGGCATGCGCATGGGACACGGAGAAGTACTGGACTGTATGTTTACCGACGGGCTTGAAGACGCGAAAACAGGCAAACTGATGGGTGCTTTCGCGCAGGATGTGGCCGACCAGTATCAGTTGACCCGGGAAGCTATGGATGACTTCGCTATTCAGTCGCTGCACCGAGCACAGGCGGCTATTGAATCTGGTGCCCTGGCAGATGAAACTGTTCCAGTTACGATAAAGACGCGCCGAGGCGAGCACGTGGTGAGTGATGACGAGCAACCCGGAAACGCCAATATCGACAAGATTCCAACACTCAGACCAGCTTTCAAAGAAGGTGGAACAGTAACCGCTGCAAATTCAAGTTCCATCTCTGACGGCGCCTCCGCACTGGTGCTTGCCAGCGGGTCTGCGGTCAATTCACTTAACCTTGAACCCATGGCGAAAATTGTTGCCCATACAACCAACTCGCGTGACCCTTCTGAATTCACGTTGGCGCCAATCGGAGCGATCGAAAAATTGCTCACCAAAACCGGTTGGCAAAAAGATGAGGTTGATTTGTTCGAAATCAATGAAGCCTTCGCCATGGTAACCATGTTAGCCATTCGTGAACTTGGGCTAGATCCGGAAAAGGTCAATATTCACGGCGGGGCCTGCGCTCAGGGACACCCCATAGGCTCAACGGGTTCACGAATCATTGTGACGCTCATGTATGCGCTGAAGAAGCTTGGCAAGAAGCGAGGCATTGCAGCACTGTGCATCGGAGGAGGCGAAGCGACTGCCATCGCCATAGAAATGGTTTAGGCAACCACGTACAATTCCAAATTCAATTCAGGAGTCAGATTCTTGTCACACCTGCCTGTTATAGTCGGCTTTGGCGGGATCAACCCAGCTGGTCGTAGTTCCGGACATCACGCTTATCGACGGCTTGTAATCGACAAGCTCGACACTCAGGCTAGTGACCGAACGTTCGCCGCGCTTGCTGCATTAATGGACGGCAAGGACGATCATGACTTTATCACCAGACATACCCTGATCCGGAAGCTGGAAAGCAACCTGTTTGACGCGAATTCCATTCGCCTGAACAAAACAGCCAAATTGTCTGCCCCTCCTGGTGGGCCAGTTTCTTTCACGATTCCACCAAATCAGTTGCCGGACAATCTCCCTGCCAACTGGAACGTGGACACTACTGACAAAAGTAAAGCCCTCGTGACAGTGGAAACCGATCTGGAAGTCATGCTTCCCGATACTCGCGTATCGAAGGTCCAGTCTGCAGGGCAGTTACCCACGGGTTTCCATCCACAAAAGTTGTACCAGAGCCGCAACCACCCGCGTGGATTGCAACTCACTGTATACGGCGCATCGGACGCAATTCAATCTCTGGGCATCAGCTGGCAGGATGTCAGGGACCGTGTTCCCGCGGATCAGATCTCCATTTACGCAAGTAGCGCAATGGGACAACTCGACACGAATGGCTCTGGAGGCATGTTGCAGTCCGGGCTGATGGGCAAGCGAGTCAGTTCCAAGAACCTGGCACTCGGACTCGCGCAAATGACTGCTGATTTTGTCAACGCCTATATTCTAGGCAGTGTGGGCAGTACCGGTGCAAATATCGGCGCATGTGCAACATTTCTCTATAACCTGAGACAGGGAATTGGGGATATTCGCTCCGGGAAGTTCAGGGCCGTGCTGGTCGGATCGAGTGAAGCTCCCCTCACACCGGATGTCATCGAAGGTTATCGCACCATGGGTGCTTTAGCCGAAGATGAAGCGCTGAAAAAGCTTGATGGCTATGAATCAAAGGAGCCAGACTACCGACGTGCCTGCAGACCCTTTGCAGAAAACTGCGGTTTCACCCTATCGGAAGGTTCACAATTTCTGATTCTTTTTGATGATGAACTGGCACTCGAAATGGGCACCAACATTTATGGTTGCGTTGCAGATGTATTTATCAATGCAGACGGATTCAAGAAATCAATTCCCGGCCCCGGTATCGGCAACTATGTCACCGTCGGCAAAGCCATGGGGCTGGTCAAATCCATGCTCGGTGAAGACGCATTGCGAAATAGAACCTTCATGCAGGCACACGGAACAGGCACGCCACAGAACCGGGTTACTGAATCTCATATTTTTAATGAGATGGCCAAAAATTTTGGTATAGAAAAATGGCCGATAACTGCCATCAAGTCCTATCTTGGCCACTCACTCGCCTGTGCCTCGGGTGACCAGATTGCAGCTTCACTTGGTGTGTGGAATGACGGCATCATCCCGGGTATTACCACGGTCGACAAGATCGCGGACGACGTACATTCAAGTAATCTCGACTATCTGCTGAAACATCGGGAGGTAGAACCTGACTCAATGGATGCCAGTTTTATCAACTCAAAAGGGTTTGGAGGAAATAATGCAACCGCGGTAATCCTCGGTCCCCATGTTGCCAAATCAATGCTTAAGAAGCGCCACGGGAAGGATACGCTGACTAACCATGAGCGCCTCAACGAAGCTGTTCAGCAAAATGTACAAGACTATGATGATGGTATGATCAATGGGGAAACTTCGCTCATATACAAGTTTGGCGAAGGCGTAATTCGTGGAGAAGAACTGACTCTCTCAGCGGACAAGATCTGTATTCCAGGGCATGAGCAGGATATCAGTCTCGAAATTCCCAATCCCTACGAGGATATGACGTAAGGCCGGGGCTCCCCGGATTCAGATTTCCCGGGTTGACCTGAAGGTTATCTCTGGCCAGCGCTCTTCGATCAAAGACAAATTCACCCGGGTTGGGGCAAGATAGGTGAGGTGACCACCACCATCCAGCGCAAGATTTGATTCTGCCTTTTTTCTGAACTCAGCCAGCATCTTCTCATCGTCACACTCTATCCAGCGGGCAGTGAAAACATTGACTGGCTCATAACCACAGTCAACCTTGTACTCATCCTTCAGACGGAAAACGACGACATCAAACTGCAACACGCCAATCGCTCCCAGGATCATGCTGTTGTTATCAAGCGGTAAAAATACCTGTGTTGCGCCTTCCTCCGATAGTTGAGTCAGACCCTGATTGAGCTGTTTGCTCTTCAAGGGGTCCTTGAGGCGTACCCGGCGGAACATTTCCGGCGCAAAATGCGGAATGCCCACAAATCGGAAATCTGCACCCGCGGTAAAGGTGTCTCCAATCTGGATTGTGCCGTGGTTATGCAGGCCGATTATGTCTCCCGACCAGGCCTGCTGGGTCTGGGTGCGCTCGCCCGCGAGGAAAGTGACCGCATCACTGACCCTTATATCTTTACCCGTACGGACATGCCGCATCTTCATGCCCTGCTCGTACATACCGGAACAAACACGCATGAAGGCTATCCTGTCACGGTGTTTGGGATCCATGTTGGCCTGAATCTTAAATACAAAACCGGAGAAATCCTCGCTCCTGGAATCAATCAATTCACTGCCGGTCTCCCTGGGCAGGGGCGGTGGCGCATATTCGACAAAGCCATCGAGCATTTCCATTACACCGAAGTTTTTCAGTGCCGTTCCAAAATAGACCGGCGTCAGTTTCCCGGCCAGATATTCTTCAAGGTCAAATTCATGACTGGCTCCCCGCACCAACTCAATTTCGTCCTTCAGTTCGTCGAGGGTATCGCCAAGTGCTGCAGCGGCATCTTCACTGTCAATGCCTTTGATGACTTGAATTTCGGTGATGCTGTCCCCACGACCAGCCACCAACAGGTGAATTTCATCTTCATACAGCTGATATATTCCCCTGAACCTGGCGCCCATGCCAATAGGCCAGGTAACGGGTGCGCATTTGATCTTGAGAATCTCTTCTATCTCATCAAGTACTTCTATCGGATCCCTGATCTCGCGATCCAGTTTATTGATGAACGCAAGAATTGGAGTACTACGAAGCCTGCAAACCTCCATCAGCTTTATGGTTCTGTCCTCAACACCCTTGGCGCCGTCAATCACCATGAGCACCGAATCAACAGCGGTCAAGGTTCGGTAGGTGTCTTCCGAGAAATCTTCGTGGCCCGGTGTATCGAGCAGGTTAACGATTCGGTCCCTGTAGGGAAATTGCATTACCGAGGTGGTAACTGAAATTCCCCTTTGCTTTTCCAGCTCCATCCAATCGGAAGTGGCGTAACGATCAGATTTCTTCGATTTAACGGTTCCAGCTAACTGGATGGCCCTGCCGTACAGTAACAACTTTTCTGTAATCGTCGTCTTACCCGCATCCGGATGCGAAATAATCGCGAATGTTCTTCGTTTATCTACTTCCTGGTTGATCACTATTTCTGCTGCATGGGTACGAAAGGCGACGCATTATAGCCATGCCTTCTCCAATTCAAAAGTGATAGTCGCAAAATGGGCAGATAGTTACGGGGCGGAGCAGGTCCTGGCTAATCCGGCAATAAATCCATACCAAGCACCAGCGCATCTTCTCTGCCAACAAAGGCAGGATAGTAGTTTGCCCTGATACCAATTTCATCGAAGCCAAGACTCTCGTAAAGTTTATAGGCAATGAGATTGGATGGGCGAACCTCCAGGTACATTCTTTTTACTTCCCGTTCCCTGGCTCTGCCAATCAGGTGCTCAACCATGATCCTACCAAAGCCGTGACCCTGACACTCTGGGTGAACGCAAACATTCAGTACATGCGATTCACCAGCCGCTATAGACATTATGCCGTGACCGATCACCTTGCCAAGGTAAGTCAGCAACCAGCACTCATACCCCGAATTTACGCAATCTCTGAATATCCCTCCTGACCAGGGGTGGGTGTAACCCCTGCGTTCATTCTTCAGCACAAATGGCAGGTCGGTAAATTTCATGCGCACAAGATCGTGATCAAAAGCGGCAACACTATTCATGGAGAATCTCGCAAAGAATTGAGCCTTTGCCATAGATGTCTCTTGCCCTCTGCACCCTGACAAATTTCACTAATTGCAGCCAAAGCAAGAACACGCCGTCCATCAAGGGTGCTGATGCCTGATTCATCCGGCTGCAGACCAGGAATAACATCCACGGCCTGGTCACCAAAAACCAGCACCAGGGGTGGCAAGCCACGCATTCTGTAAGACACGGCATCCTGTGGCGTCTCGCGGTCACTGGACTCGCGACTGGATTCCGGCCATTTCAAATTGTTCAGCGTTGGCTTATGGCCACCACTTTTCATCGACAGGGCAATATCGGCAATAAAGCGTTTCGCCGATGGTGAGATCACTTCCTGCTCATATTCAAGCGATAAACAGACACCAAACGTTCGATAGTTAAGGAAGCAGAGGTGAAACTCGGGAAGCCCTTTATCCGTGGCGCCCGTGGGGACAGGTTCAGTGGGGTCGCCCTGAGGGTGAGCCTTATGGTCGCCCTGGGGTTTGTCCCTGAGTACCCACACGTCGATACCCATTTTTTTCAAGTAGGAATTTCGCACTTTTCCTCTAACCGCCAGGTTTTTGCCCAGTTTAGGTTTTCTTGGGCCTGAGTAGAAATACTTTATGTATTACTCCTGGTTCGGATGAACAGGCCTTGCGGCCGCAAGAAAACAAAATGACCCCATAAAGGCACAAGCCGCTAATACCGTGAATCCAATCTGGTAATCACCGTAAATATCCGCCATAAATCCCGCAAAGATAGGACCAAGGGACATGCCCAGCATCACTATCAGGGATGAAAACCCCATGATGGTGCCAAAGGAGGAAGGGCCAAAATAGTCTGCACGAAGCGTAATCATCAGGGGGCCGCGCATACCCCAGGCAAG
>PBRP01000110.1 GCA_002726655.1 Gammaproteobacteria bacterium | reverse complement strand
GCAGTACACTTGTCCTGGGTTTTATCGCGGAATCACTCGGCATTGAGATTGAATACCTCGCTGAACTGCGGAAAACAGATACAGTCACGCGCAACAAAATAAACGCTGAGCCCGCATGGCAGGACCTCTATAGCCAGCGTACAAGCGTCACCCCCTTAAGCAATTCGCCCGAGCTGATTTTCCCCGGTACCTTCAACCCAATGCACCAGGGTCACCAACGAATGGTCGATTACGCCCAAAGACAGCTGGGCAAACCTGTGACCCTTGAGATATCGGTCACCAATGTCGACAAACCGCCTCTCGATTTCATTGAAATGCATACCCGTTGTGAGGCATTGCAGGATTGGCCGCTGGCATTTTCCAATGCACCGACCTTTGTGGAAAAGTGCCGGTTATTCCCGGGAACGACTTTCCTTGTGGGTATTGATACGCTCATGCGAATTATCGCGCTGAAATACTATGATTCAAGCGAGGAAAAGCGGGACCAGGTGCTGCAGGAGATAAGCAGTCTGGGTAACAAGTTTCTAGTCTTTGGCAGGCAGACAGCGCAGGGCTTTCTGACTCTCAGTGACCTGGATATTCCGGCATCACTGGCCGAAAGGTGCATTGGCGTCAGTCAGGAAGACTTCATGGAAGACATTTCGTCGACAGAAATTCGCAACCGGGAGGAAGCTAAGAGAACAGTATACACGCCGGGCTGATCGTCCCTTTAAATCAGGACGATGCTATACTTTGGCAACCTGAATCTAGGCAAGACCCATGAGTGAACATATTCTGTTAGAGATCTTTTCTGACTACGTCTGACCCTGGTGCTACCTCAGTACAGTTAGTATTGAAAAGCTCAAACAGGAACATAATGTAGAGACCCGCTGGATTCATTTCCCCCTGCATCCCGAGACTCCTGAAGAAGGCCAGTCAATAAAGGAGATGTTCAGGCACAGGGCTGCTGTAGATATATCGGCCATGCGTGACGATATGCGCAACCGTATGGAAGAAGAGGGGCTGCCCTATGGCAATCGCTCCATGGTCTACAACAGCCGCCTGGCCCAGGAGCTGGGAAGCTGGGCGGACACCCAGCAGAGCGCTGACGATATACATGATCTTTTATTCAGGGCCTACTTTGTCGAGAACCAGAATATCAGTGATGTCGAGGTGCTGGTAAGCCTGGCCGGTGAAGCAGGTCTCGATCAGGAGGAAGCAAGGCAAATTCTGCAGGAAAGAATATTCAGTCCCCAGGTTGATATGGACTGGGAGCGATCCAGGCAGGCTGGTATAACCGGCGTGCCAACATTTTCGAGTCGTGAACTTTACGTTGTCGGTTGCCAGCCCTACGAGATCCTGGAGCGATTTGTGAACCACCTGCATGAACTACAGGTAGGGGATTAGGGTTTCAACCTGCATCTTCGATTCCATTTTTGTTACCAGCGCCCGGTTTGATTCAATTGGATCGAGAAACTGATTATGGCACCAGTTGTCCCCTGCGATCATCGGCGCAGTTGCAGAGCCTCCTCCCCCGCCGCCACAGGAAGTAGAAATTATCAGGGTCAGGGCGATGCCCGAAATATACTTAACGGGAAGCATCACCAGATAACTTCAACACAAACGCATATTCAAGCGCATCTTGTCGATGTCTTTCATAGCGCCCGGACGCCCCGCTGTGGCCGCTATCCATACTGATATCCAATAACAGCAGGTTGTCATCCAACTTGAGCCTGCGAAGTCGGGATACCCACTTTACCGGTTCAAAATACTGGACCTGGGAATCGTGAAGCCCTGCGGTTACCAGCATGTTGGGGTATTTCTGCTGTTTGACCTGGTCATAGGGGGAATAGGACAACATATAGTCATAGTATTGTTTCTCTCTCGGATCACCCCATTCAGTAAATTCACCGGAAGTCAGTGGTATGGACTCATCAAGCATAGTGGTCACAACATCGACAAATGGAACGTCAGCGACAATGCCCTTATAAAGCTCCGGTGCTTCATTGGAAATAACCCCCATGAGAAGCCCTCCTGCGGATCCTCCTGCAGCAAAAACCTTATCCGCACTGGCATAGCCTTCCTGCACTAAGAATTGGGTACCATCAATAAAGTCGGAAAACGTATTTTTCTTGTTGAGCAGTTTTCCATCATTGTACCAGTGGCGCCCCAGTTCCGAGCCGCCACGAACATGCACGATGGCGTATACAAACCCTCTATTCAGCAGGGTCAATCGTTTTGACAGAAAGGACGAGTTCGTAGAGTAGCCATAAGACCCATAAGCGTATATGTAGATGGGGTTCGTCCCCCTCGAAAACAGATCTGGACGATACACCAGTGAAACAGGCACGCTGGTTCCATCCCTCGCACTGAACATTCTGCGCTCTGACTGATAGAGGGTTCGGTCAAACCCACCCAGCACCTTTTCCTCCTTGAGTAATATCGACTTCCCGGTTTCCATATCCAGTTCAAAATCAGATACCGGTGTCGTCAGGCTCGAATAAACATAGCGCAACCTGCTTGTGTTAACTTCTGGGTTGGAATGCAAATAGACGGTGTAGGCAGGCTCTGGAAAGGTAACCACCCTCTCCTTTCCGCCATCAAGAGTAACAATTCGAAGCCGAGGCAGCCCGCTAATCTGCTCGACCATTACCAGATGATCATTGAATACTTCAATATCCTGCAACAGAACATCCTGACGATGTGGAATAACTTCCTGCCACAATGTCTTGTCTCCAAGTTTGTCATCCTCGACCTTCATCAGGCGAAAATTCTCAGCCAGCCAATTGGTACGAATGTAGAAGGTTTCATTAATATGACGAAGCTTGTATTCATGATCGTCCTCCCTGGCAAGAAAAATCTCTGTTGAGGAATTCGGCTTGTCTGTTTTGATCAGTCTGATCTCTGTGGAATCGATGCTTGCCATTGAAATAACAACGAACTTTTGTGACCTGGTGGTATAAACGGACGTGGAAAATGCATCGTCACGCTCTTCATGAACGAGAACATCATCACTACGAGATGTTCCTATCTCGTGTCGATACACGCGGTAAGGCAGTAATGTCTCCGGGTTCTTGTCAACATAAAAAATCGTTCGATTGTCTGATGCCCATGCTAAAGATGGTGCTACTTTTCTGATTTCATCATCAAGACCTTCACCACTGCCAAGATCCTTAAAACGGATTGTATATTCCCTTCTGCTGACTATGTCTTCAGCAAAGGCGAGCAGGCCTTCACTGGGGCTGACACTCCAGTTACCTATACTGTAGAACTCACGCCCCTCTGACATCATGTTGGCATCCAGCAGCACCTCCTCCTGATCCGGGTTATTTACGGCCGCCCTGAGGTAAACCGGGTATTCTCCACCCTCTCGGAACTCTCTAAAATAGAAATAGTTACCCTTTAACACAGGCACAGTACGGTCCGCGGCGGCCAGCCGGTTCGACATTTCATGGAACAAGTCTTGTTGAAGCTTCTCTGAATGGGACATGACCTTCCTGGTGTAAGCATTCTCGTCAGCGAGTAGTTCCAACACCTTTTGGTCTTTTCTTAAGTCGTCCCGGATCCAGTAATATTCATCTACCCGTTCGTGCCCGTGAATGGATAGCTTTTTCTTGTGCTGAGCTGCAACGGGAGGTGAAATATCATTCGTCGTTTTGTCCGGCGACCCACAACCGGCAAATAGGAGTATCGTCGCGATCAATAGAAAACGCATGCCGCTGGTTGCTATCTCTGTCCGGGGTATCAGAAGTATCTGCTTCTTGTTCGTGTAATTCCTTTGGGAACCACATAGGGAGTGGTTCGGCCAACCAGGGTTTCGATCAGCAACAGTTCCTGGTCATCGTGATTCTTGAATGGAGCCGGTTGAATTCTTTTAGCCGATGATTTGTCTGCCAGAATGTATCTTGGCGAAGTGTGGTGTTCGGACAAGATGGTCTCGTTTATATCGGGATCGTCTGTAGTTGCAAGATCAGCAAGACCATAGCAGGTGCAGACGTAAGAAAGCTCAGGCTCTGCTTCCAGGTAAACACCGGTGCCACGAATACCAATAATTGCCGAGGGTGTTTTAATCCGTGTTGTTCTCGATGCGAGAACAGTAAGGACCTTGCCACGGTCAAGTGACAACACCGTGGGCACGACCGCAGCTACCGCTACTGGCAGAGACATCTTGCTGTTGCTTCTGAGAATAAATGAATCCTTGTTCAGAACAAAGATGATGAAACTCTTGTCAAAGGTTTCGATCACATCGCCAGCCCTTATCAGAGTCTCCAGTGTGACTTGTTGACCGTTTACACGCACATCCCCGGAAAACTTGAAAATGGAACGACCAGCTGAAAGCTCTTCAGGCATAGCCGATGCGGCCTGACCCGAGGATCCACAAGCAGTAATAGTCGACAACGCACCTGTGGAAAGCAGGTAGAGTAAAAACCGCCTGCGCGATTCGTCTGCATCGTATATGCTACTCATGTCAAAAAAAGTTCCAATGACCAAACCCTGGGGTCAAGTTTCTATGAAGCAACCCGCCTTTACCATAAGTTTGTCTTATCTTTTCCTTTTTTCGCTGAGCACACAATGTCTTGCTGATGTATATGGCTCTGGCTGGTATCAGGAGATGCAATTTTCGTTCGAGCATGAAGATAACGTCAGCCGATCCTACCAAGGATGAAGATCAGGTCTCGGACCTTGTATCTACAGTCAGCATCGGCGCAGGACACCTTCGCAAAAATGGTGTGTCCAACCAATGGATTGTCTCTGGTTACGCATCATACAGCGATCACGAGGAATATGATGACCTGGACCACCTGTCCATCACAGGAGGATTCAGTTGGATTCACCAGCCCTCGGTGGGTTACAGCAGTTTCTGGTTTGGGGTCAGTGCGAATGCCACCATACTTGAATATCGAGACAGTGATGCAAGGGAAGGTATATTTTTCGATCTTGACCTCAATATTAACCGCCGCCTCACGACCAGGGTCGTCCGGCATTTGGGCTATCGTTATACTGATCTGGTGTTCCTGAACAAATCTGCCAGCGAGGAGTCACGTGATGCGGCTTTTGATACCGCTGCCCATGAAATCTACATGGGTCTTGACTACGAAATCATGCCTTTTGTCGACCTGTTTGCTGAGTATGCCTATCGTCATGGCGGTATCACCTCTACGGTTTCGGGGGGCGTGGATGCCAGCGTCGACTATGAAGCACAGAGTGAAGATCCAGTGTTTAACCAATGTACGAGTCCCAGCAGTTGCAGTCACAGATATTCTTACCGGGTGGTGAGTGATATGCAGAAACTGAACATTGGTATTGCGTTTCCCCTGTCCAGGGTCAACATGGATATCACCGCCAGTTACTTTGATGCAGATGGTGGTGGCAAGCACTATGAGAACTGGATGGCCAAATTGGGTCTGGTCTGGAACTTCTGATGAAAAGACTGAACAACCTGATTTTGACTACTATCTGTATGCTATCCAGCTGCATGGCATATTCCGGTCACCATGGCTGGGATGTCGTTGAAGCTTTCAGTAATGCAGATGGCACTTTGCAATTCGTCGAGATGATGGTTCCAACGAGCGATACAGGGGGCAATCATGGCCTGAACGGCTTCACCCTGGTTGGCAGACACAACTTATACTTTTGATACCAGTCTCACGGGCAGTGCTGGCAGCTATGTCCTTCTGGCAACAGCAGATTTCCAGACAACCTACAGCATAACTGCTGACTTCACTATTCCAGATGGGTTCCTGGCTGAAAACGGCAGTGTCAACTATGCTGGTGGCGCATCAACTTTACAGGTTGGCAGTTTCCCAACGGCGTCCGGAACCCCAAGAAATAACACGGGCACTTCTATTACTGTCTCCTCGGATGTGACAGACCCGGTCATCAGCAATGTGCCCGCTAGCCCCTTGCAGATAGTCAGCAACAGTGCCATCCCTGTCAGCAATCAGCAGGTTGTTGACTTCCTGGCGCCCATTTCCTGTACAGATGAAACCACGGCTTCACCGAACCTGGTAGTCACCACACCCACCAGTCCTGCGGAGTTTCCGGCAGGAGAAACAACCAGTATTCCGATTAGCTGCACAGATGATGCCGGTAATAAGAGCAACAGCCAGACGCAGGTGACGATAGCAACATTTACTGACTCTGACAGTGACGGTGTCGGTGATGACAGTGATACGGACGATGACGATGACGGCGTCCTGGACACCAGCGATGCCTTCCCGCTCGACAATACAGAAAGTATCGATACGGATGGCGATGGCATCGGCAACAATGCAGATCTAGATGATGATGGTGATAACAGTGCGGACAATCTGGATGATTTCCCCCTGGATAACACCGAGACAACTGACACGGATAATGACGGCACCGGCGACAATGCAGATACGGATGATGATGGTGATGGTGTCGATGATGCAGATGATGAATTCCCACTGGACAAAGCTGAATCAACAGACACTGACACGGATGGTATCGGTAACAACGCTGATACGGACGACGATGGTGACGGCGTCTCGGATTCCACTGACGCATTTCCTTTGGATAGCAATGAAACCATTGATACGGATGAAGACGGTACTGGTGACAATGCCGATAGCGATGATGATGACGATGGTGTTGCCGACTAGGAGGATGCCTTTCCACTTGATGATTCAGAAGCACTGGATACGGACAAAGACGGTACCGGTAATAATGCGGATACAGACGACGATGGTGACAGCGTACCGGACGACCAGGACGCATTCCCTCTGAATGATGCCGAAAACCTGGATACGGATGGTGATGGTACTGGTAACAATGAGGATACGGATGACGACGGCGATGGTGTAACTGATGATGATGATGCCTTCCCCCTTGACTCTACCCGCAATGAACCAGATGAGGTCGATACGGATGACGACGGCATCATTGATCTTGACGACAATTGTATCGACCTGGCTAACCAGGGCCAGTCAGACCTGGATGGAGATGGTGAAGGTGATATCTGCGATGGTGATGATGACGGTGATGGCGTAGCTGACAGTGCCGATGATTTCCCGGTTGATGCTGCAGAAACCGTTGATACGGATGGCGATGGTATTGGCAACAACGCTGATACTGATGATGCATTTCCGCTGGACCCCACTAAAAGCGACGATAGCCTCGACACGGATGGTGATGGTATAAGCGATGAGAATGACAGCGACGATGACGGGGATGGAATCCCCGACACTGTCGAAATCGCCAATAATCTTGATCCCTTGTCCGCAGCCGATGCGGCACTGGACAGTGATGGAGACGGACGAACGAATCTTGACGAATACAACGAAGGCTCAGACCTACTCACCGATGATATCCCGCCAACAATTTCATTGACGACGCCCAAGACAATTACGGCTACTGGTCGTTTTACAACTGTGGAATTCCCGGGAACAAGCGCCGTCGATGCTAAAGATGGCCCGGTGGATGCAAGGGTAAATCCTGGCGGGCCTTATCCTTCAGGATCACAGGAACTTGAGTGGACAGCAGTAGATGCGGCCGGCAATGTCGCGATTCTTAAACAGATACTCAATGTCGAGCCGCTGGTGAGTATATCTACGGGTCAACCAGCCGGTGAGGGTAACAGGCTCACTGCCGCACTTGCCCTGGACGGCATCGCCCCCGCCTACCCCGTCACAATTGCCTATTCCGTTAGCGGCACTGTGGGTGCCGATGACTATGCAGAACTGACCGGTACTACCGTCATAGAGTCAGGCACTTCAGGGGAAATCCTTTTCGACATAGTGAACGATGGTATTGCCGAAGATGATGAAACACTGGTGATTACGCTTACAACTGCTGAGGGCGCAGGCCTCTCTGGTCAGTTAACGCACAAGGTGAATATAAGCGAAAAAAATATCCCACCAAGGGGTTCAATAGAAATTTCACAGAGCAATGAAAACCGAATTGTTTTATCACAACTAGACGGAATCGTTAGTGTATCAGTCATCGCAAATGACAGTAATTCTGACGATATCCTGAGCTATGACTGGTCAGATACAGATGCTAGCCTTGTACTGGCCATCATTGATCAGAGTGAGACCAGTTTTGATCCTGCAGCACTTGCCGAAGGTGAGTATCGGCTCAGGGTCACGGTCTCTGATGACGATGATCTCCCTGGTACAACAAGAATATCGAAACTCATACGGGTCATTGGTGCATACGAATCCCTGTCCGCTAATGCTGACAGTGACAATGACGGGATTTCCGACGCCGAAGAAGGTTATGGCGACTCAGATGGTGACGGGATCGAGGACTACCGGGACAACAACGCGGACACGAGGGTCCTGCCCCTGACTGACAGCGGTGATGATGAGGTCATGTGGACTGAGCCCGGTCTGCTCCTGCAGCTTGGCGACACAAGCCTTGCCAGCGACGGACGCAGCGCCCTGATCACGGATAATGATGTTGCCCAGTTATCAGATGAAAATCAGACACCGCTTGATAACACTGAAGATGAAGAATTTGAGCACCCAATGGGGCTGTTTGATTTCACCGTGGCACAGCTACCTCAGGCAGGACAGGCGATGAGGATTGTTCTGCCACTACCAGGGGCAATACCAGCGGGCGCAGTCTACCGAAAATATTCTACCTCCGCCGGATGGCAGGACTTCTTCGAAGATGGCGTAGACCGGATTGAATCAGCGTCTGAAGTGGCTGGCGTTTGCCCTGCCATTGGTGATTCCTATGAAGAAGGTTTGATCACTGGACGCTATTGTCTGCAACTGACTATCGTTGATGGCGGGCCAAACGATGCAGATGGCCTGGTAAACGGCTATATAAGTGACCCGGGTGGAATCGCTGTTCTCATTCCAGATACGTTGCCGCCAGAATTATCGACACCAGTAGACATTACGATAACCAGCAGTCAACCCGTGGCTGATTCCGACTCTCGCATCAATGACTTCATTGACGGTGCTACATGTATCGACGAAAAAAGCGGTGAGCTAGCTGTGACAAATGATGCCCCTTCAACCTTCACTGTAGGAACGACCATTGAAGTAGTCTTTAGCTGTATTGATGAAGCTCAAAACAGCGTGGCTGATTCGGTCAAGGTCACAATAAATGCTGAAGAAGTCCCTGCTGGCGCTTCAGGCCAAAGCCAGGACAGCGGAAGCGGTGCCGGCTGCTTTATCGCAACCGCTGCCTATGGATCTGCGCTGGAACCGGAACTGGTTACCCTTCGTCGCTTTCGTGACCAGCAGTTACTCAGCACGGAATCAGGACGTACACTGGTCGGTCTCTACTACCAGTACAGCCCACCAATTGCAGCTGTTATTTCGCATCACGAACTCTTGCGTGCCATAACCCGAGCTATTCTCACACCCATAGTTTTTGCCGTAGGTTACCCGGCCCAGATGGTCTTCTTGCTACTGCTGTTCGAGATGATAACAATGATGATATTTTTCACCCGGAAAATCACTGCTACTTGAGCGAGAACCTGGAGTGAAATCATGAGCGAACTAGCCGGCACCGAGCGAACGCGCCCGAGTCAATCCGTGTAGGAACACGGAGTACTGCACAGCATCACCGATGAGGCCT
>PBRP01000109.1 GCA_002726655.1 Gammaproteobacteria bacterium | reverse complement strand
GCCACCAAGATTTACTATGGTATGCCGAATTTTGCAGGCGCTGCCATGGGCATCGCGGTATCGATCCATATTAATATTTTCTACTCAGATGTGGTCATGATTCCCCTTGGTTTTATCGCCCTCGCAGTCGCACTGGCGAGGGCTTTCGATGCTATCAGCGATCCACTGATGGGCTGGGTAACAGACCGTACTCGCACCCGCTGGGGTCGCCGCCGGCCCTGGATCGCCATCGGTGCACCCTTGCAGGCTGCCGCACTCGTTGCTTTATTCAGTCCCCCTGAGTCATTCACTATTCCACAGCTGAGCGTTTGGTTTACCTTATGTTTCATTTGCTACTACCTGACCCATACGATACTGGCCATTCCTCACTATGCGCTGGGGCCTGAATTAACGGGTGACTACAAGGAACGCTCAAGCCTGTTCGCCTGGCTGGAGGGGTTCACTCTATTGGGAGTCATCTATGCTTCGGGCGTGCCGAGACTGGTGACACAAAGAATCTTTGGCGAACTTCTTGGCTTTACCATATTCGCCATTATCACCGGTGTGCTGTTAATCATTCTGTATTGGCTGCTGGTCTACAAACTGAGAGAAAAGCCGGAATACTCGGCCAAGCCTCCAAACCCGCTGGCACCGGGCATTCGTCGCACCATGCGCAACCGACCCTTCAGGATTCTGATGGTCAGCACCCTCATTGGCAGCCTCACCGCCGGAATTCCCGGCTACCTGATGCCTTTCTTTGTGATTTATGTGCTGAAGCCACCGGACCCGCAGAACTGGGTACCCTGGATGCTCATGGTTGTCTTCATCTCCAGCGCAGTAACTTTGCCTCTCTGGTTAAAACTCGCCAACGCGGTCGGCAAGCTCCGGGCCCTGATCACGGCACGATTCCTGGCAATTGGCACCTTCTTTTCCTTCTTCCTTATGGGCGAGGGTGATATCTGGTACTACGCCGTCTTTGTCGGGCTGGCCGGCGCCGCCAATGGTGCAACGCAATTCCTCGGGCTGGCGATCCAGGCGGATGTTATTGACTACGACGAGCTGCTGACCGGTCATCGCCGGGAAGCCCAGTACCAGTCCCTGTGGGCCATCATGACAAAATTCACCATGATTCCCAGCGCAGCTGTACCCCTGGCGGTGCTCGCAGCCATGGGCTATGCCCCAAACATTGATCAGAACGAAACAGTCATTTTTACCATTACTGCCCTCTACGGCCTGTCCACCGCTGTTTCTTCAGCCCTGGCACTAGTCGTCCTGCTCTGGTTTCCCATCAGCGAGACCATGCACCGATCCATCCAGGCAGCCATCAAAAAAATTAAACTGGGTGAGACCGTTATAGATCCGTTGACCGGCAAAGAAATAAGCCCACACGGCGAGCGCGAGGTTGACGAAGATACAGGCTGGCATCTGGATCACTTCTCATTAAGGGAACTGGCGCGCGCTCAAAAAAGGGGACAGGGGACGCTGGTACATAGTACAGGCCTTGCTGTGCTACTATCCCTTGGACTCGGACTCATTACCTGCTGGGCTGCAGTAATCAGTCTGGGCGATCTCAGTAGCCCCCCCGGTCTGACCGCGGTGCTTTTGATCGTTATGACGGGTATCTGTGCAACCGCTCTTTGTTATCACGCACTAAGGTTGGCAGCTGCTCGACGACTTACTGTACAACCGGTTCATGAAACACTCATTAGTAAACACTTGGCCACTCTTACCACCTAGATAAAGTAAGGAACAAACAAATGACTAATCCCATCAAAACCACCATTACCGACGAGCAGATCAAAGAAGTCCAGGCTCAGGTGGGTGTTGTAAACAGCTCTGTCAAGAAAGAGCAGGCTGATTCCGAAATAAAACGCAGTACTGTCCGCACCTGGGCAGTACTCAATGCTGATATGCGTCCACTGTACATGGACCCGGACCACGCGAAGGAATCACCCTGGGGCACTATCATCGCGCCGGCGGCAATTATTCTCTCTTACGAGCGCATCAATCCAGGGGTGGATTTTCTGCCCGGTGCCTTTCCGGTACTGAGCAAAGCTCAACTGAATTTCGATCAGCCGATCCGTGTGGGCGATATGATCGTTTCAGAAAGCGAGATCACTCAGGTCGAGGAACTGACGAGCGCAGATGTTCCTGGCAGGGTCGTGTCAATGGCAATCGAAACGCGGGTCAAGAACAGCGACGGACAAGCGGTGGGTACGGCGGTTCAGGACTGGCACCTGTATGAACGCGGGTCGGAAGCCCAGCGCGCGCTCTATGACGGCAGGGGCGACGACGCCCATATGCATTCCCAGGAAGATATCGAGGCACTGGGTGCAGAATACAAAACAGAAGAGCAGCGTGGTGCGGACACACTCTATTGGGACGATGTCAGCGAAGGCGATGAACTGCAGCACCTGCTGAAAGGACCAACGACACGGATAAGGGCCGGCGATCGCAGAAACAGCACCTGGTACTGGGGCCACAAGCAGGGCTGGGATGAAATGGATGATCACCCGGAACTCTTTTTTACCAACGAGAACGGCATACTGGAGCCCGTCATGGCAACAGACTGGGTGCACCACCGGGCGCAGCGTTGGGGCGGCCTGCCGGGCGCACTGGAAAATGCTGCCGATCGACCCAACTACCTTGTGCAAGCCCTGGCTAACTGGATGGGTGACGCCGGCTTTCCAGCCGAGATGAGCCTCGATTTTCCAATACAGAGCATGATTGGTGATGTCACACGCAGTTATGGGCGCGTCACCGCTAAGAATATGTCTGGTGACAAGGGCATCGTACAACTGGAAGTCTGGCAAACAAATCAGCTCGATCAAACCATCACAACCGGGACTACTACCGTCGTCCTGCCAACCCGATAATTTCAGATAGGAGAAACAAATGTCCAGTAACGAAGATAAGACAAGTGAACTGAATACCGGGTTTGGCTTTAAGACCGATAACCCTAACTACGGCAAAATTACCGATGAGTCCGTTGAGCGACTGGCTAGTCGCATCGGCGTTGAACGCAAGCGCGACCTGGCCGATTGGGAACTTGAGGAAATGCGCTACACACCAGGCTCCATCCGTCGCAGCGCCATGTCCCAGGGTGACTATAACCCGCTCTATCTTGATAGTGATTACGCGGCAAAATCACCCTATGGCGGCCTCACCACGCCTCCATGGGTACTCACCGGCGTGGAGGTAACAAATGCCGCAAGGGATGGCATGCCAGGATTACACGCCTGGTTTCGCGGCACGACCCTGAAGTGGAAGCGCCCCATCAGGGTTGGTGAATACATTACCTGTGTCGGTGTGCTCACCGAAGTCCGCAAGCAACATAGCCGCACAAGTGGTGAGGCGGTCGTGCAGGAATATATTAATACCGGCCTTAACGACAAGGGCCAGGAAATCGGCTCCATGTTTACCTCCTGGCATAGGGCGGAGCGGAAGACCTCTAAATCCATTGCCAAGAACCAGAAGATGCGCGGCCTGGCTGAATATAGCCCGGAAGCCATCGAGAAGATCCGGGACGATTTCAATAAGGAAGTACGCCGTGGCAGTGAGAAGCGCTTCTGGGAAGACGTCGAGGTGGGTGAAGAACTGCCCTTTGTGGTCAAGGGACCAACCAGTCAGGCCCAACGAGGAGTTGGCGAAGGCGGTGGTGGTGGTGCTTTTATGATCCGCGGAGAACCTGGTGAGTGGACTCATTCCCATGGCAATGCGTTCAAGCTGTTCGAACGCCATCCGGGGCTGCCTTTTGTGAATGAGTGGGGCATCCCGGAGGTACCTGTTGTTATCCATAACAGTAACGAACGCTGCCAGCGTTACCTGGGACTGCCAGGCGCCTATGATGCCGGCTATCAGCGCATCAACTGGACCGTTCATATGCTGACCAACTGGGCCGGCGATCACGGCTACCTTTCACAGCTTGAGATACGCTTTCCCTCCTTCAATATCATGGGTGACACGACCTGGTGCTATGGCAAGGTCAGCGGCAAGCGGCAGGAAGATGGCAAGAATATTATTGAGGTCGAAGTATGGAATGACAATCAGCTGGGCACTCGGGTAACAGAGGGTGTTGCTGAGATTTTGTTGCCTTCCAGTTCAAATCCAGATGAGATTGTCTGGGAAACAGACTAGGCCGAACCTTTCCGCAGGGATTCGCTAAATAGAAGTTGGTTCTCACACTGCCTGCAAAGGGCAGTGTGAGTCCCGGAACTCGCTACTGGAACTTCTTATACGAACTTCCTACACAAACTCCCTACACGAACTCCCTACACGAACCCTAGATTTCCATCGCGATAGTCGCGCCACTTTGAGTCGCCTCTGCCATCTTTCTGGGTAACCAGGCAGACCCGGAAATATAGACTTTCTCAAAGGGGTAATTGTCTTTTAGCGTGTAATAAAGTTCTGATTGCGGCACAGAGCCACCCACCAGTACCACCGAGTCAAAGCCATCAAAGTTCTTCTCTGTCCCCGAGTAACCTGAGATACAGGTAATTCTGTCACCATCAATTCGCGCCAGCCGATAACCTGGAACAACATTGACACCGTTCTCCTCGAGGCGCTGCAGAACAGTGCCGTAGGAATACCTGTCTATATCCTTACCGATGTGTGACCACTTGTGAAAGATAGTCACCTGTTTACCCTGGGCAGCCATATATTCGGCAATATTGGGTGTTTCAAAGTAATCTTCCTCGGAACAAAGGGCTACATTATTACCAACCTGCGCCGCACCGGAGAGAACATCCCAGCCCTGTACGACATGCCCTGAATCCGCGCCTTCAACTTCCAGGAGGGGCCTGGGCGATGATCCCGTGGCAATCACCACGACATCAGGCTTCAGTTCAACCAGCATTTCCGGCGTTGCCTGTGTGTCCAGTAATAGTTCAATGCCCAGGCGTTCAATTTCATTCTCAGAAAAATACAAAAAGTCTTCGAACGAATCGCGCCCTGGCGCTTTCGCTGCCAGCAGCATCTGTCCGCCTACTTTTGAACCCTGCTCAATGAGCGTGACCTTGTGACCTCTGAGGGTTGCAACTCTTGCTGCTGAAAGGCCGGCAGGGCCTGCACCTACAATGGCTATATGCTTTTTTTCCTCCGCCGGCTTGAAGTTATCCCGCCAGTGCACTTCATTACCAATCGTCGGGTTGATGGAGCATACCGGCCGCTTCATCATGGCTGGGAGGATGCTGTGTACCGCTTCACCGATACAACGATTACAACCAATACACCGCCGTATCTCGGTCATGCGGCCCTCTTTTGCCTTGTTGGCAAAGTCTGGATCCGCAATACCAGCCCTGGTCATACCAACAAGGTCACAGATTCCTGCCTGTAGCAGTTCTTCAGCGACTATGGGTTCATTCACCCTGCCTGAAAAGAGTATCTTGACCTTTTCATTGAGGTCTGTCTTGAGAGCCTTGCCGGCTTCTCTATTCTCGGCTGGCGCGTGGTATGAAGGCGGTACATAGGCATGACGACCCCAGCAATGCCCAATATCCACGTTAACAAAATCAATCAGGCCGGTCTCTGCGATGATGTAAATCATCTCTCGAAATGCGAGAAGGTCGTAACCGCCCTGGCGTGATTCCATACCATTCACACGAATACCAACGGCCATCTTGTCGCCGACGACTGCACGAATCCGCGCCAACCCTTCCCTGATAAAGAGAGTTCTGGCTTCAGCGTCGCCCCCCCACTTATCGGTCCGCTTGTTGGTTGCCGGTGACATAAACGTCTGGGGTACAGTGTCATGAGCACAGTGAATTTCCACACCATCGGCTCCCGCCTCCAGTGCTTTTTCAGCCGCCGCAGCATACGTATCGAGAACAAATTCAATCTGTTCGTCGCGCATGGTATGCGGGACCTGATCATAGAGTTCCGTGCTCGGTACAGATGAGGGAGAAAACATATGATTCAGATGGGTCAACTGGAATACAGCAACCGCTTCCTGCTCGTGCACCGCATCACAGAATTTCCGGACAGCGTCAACAAAACCCGGGAACTGATATATCGCAAATGGCATACCGCCTGAGCCCACGCCCATATCCGGCGGTGCACAGTCAGGCAAGGGTGAATTGAGAGCCCAGGTTTCACTGCCGATCCAGGCGGTTCCACCCCGGGCCTTTGCCACATGGTGTTCGGTGAAATGATCATCAATCAAACCACCCGAATCAGCGCCTGCGGATCCCGGTGAGTTTGTTGTCTCACAAATTCTATTCTTGACGGTAATGGGTCCCACCTGAATCGGTGAGAATAGTGTCTTAAACTGATCTGAAACAGTATCGCTCATGGCATTGGCCTCCTTAAAAATCCGCCAGGATTAGTCTTTTTGTTCTGCTGCCTTCTTCATCATCTCTGTGCGCCATGTCCATCCTTCTGTGGCATCGCTCATGTCCAGCAGCTGATCTTTCTTCGCCAGCAGATCTTCATAGGTAACATCCGCACCAAACTCTAGATCCTCATTGTTAAATACTGCTGCGGTTGAAAACCGCCCGTTCCCTGCCTGGATGACCTTTCCTGTGGGTCCATCCTCACTACACATCAAGAGCACGGCAGGTGTCACCAGCTTCGGATGGCTCATCGGGTCCGGGTTATCCAGGTCAACTTCTCTTCCTGGGATCGTATTAATCAAACGTGTCGCTGCTGCCGGCGAAAGTACGTTGACATTGATATTTTTAGATCGACCTTCCATCGCCAGCACATTCATCAGGCCAAGCATGCCCATTTTGGCTGCTCCATAGTTCGACTGCCCGAAATTCCCATAGATGCCGGATGTGGAACTCGTCATAACAATACGACCGTAATTCTTCTCATACATAAGTGGCCATACGGCATGGGTAACGTAGGCGGTACCGTTCAGATGGACATCCAGAACTATGTCCCAGTCATCAAGGGGCATTTTCTTGAATGTCTTGTCACGAAGAATGCCAGCATTGTTAACCAGAATATCCACGGTACCAAATTCCGCAACGGCATCATCAATTATCGATTTGGCTCCTGCAGGATCGGAAACGGATGCCTTGTTCGCAATCGCAATCCCACCCTTCTCCCTAATTTCACTGACGACCTCGTCTGCCATGTCACTGGCGCCAACACCATCACCGCTGCCACCCAGG
>PBRP01000108.1 GCA_002726655.1 Gammaproteobacteria bacterium | reverse complement strand
TTAAAATAGACAATGTAGGAAAAGGTAAACGTAAGCCCGACAATCATGCCGGAAATGGCCGCTTCCTTGTTCATCCGTTTGGAAAATATACCCAGCAGGATGACGGGGAAAAAACTCGCCGCAGCAAGACCAAAGGCAAAAGCGACGACCTCAGCCACAAATCCCACGGGATAGATGCCAAATAATCCCGCGATTCCCACAGCAAACGCCGCGGCAATCCGTGCGAAAAGCAGCTCCTGACGTTCACTAATTCGCGGCATGAAGGTTTTCTTGAGTAGATCATGGGACACGGCGGTTGAAATCACCAACAGCAGACCCGCTGCGGTGGACAATGCAGCTGCAAGCCCCCCCGCCGCAACCAGCGCAACAATCCAGTTGGGAAGTTTTGTGATTTCGGGATGTGCGAGAACGATAATATCGCGGTCAATATAGAGTTCATTGGGAGTCAAGGATCCACTATTAGTCAACAACCTTTCACCGCTCGGGCCACGCGATTCCAGATACTGTGGTTTCACCGGGACAAGTGCATCACCACCCCGGTACTGAACCTTGCCATCTCCATTCTTATCAAGCCAGGCGATGAGCCCGGAATCTTCCCATTTACTAAACCAGGCGGGAGCCCCTGAGTAGGACATACCTTCTACACTGTTAATGATATTAATACGGGCAAAGGCAGCAACCGCGGGTGCAGTGGTGTACAAAAGAGCAATAAAGAGCAGCGCATAACCGGCAGAAATTCTCGCGTCACGGACTCGCGGTACGGTGAAGAAACGCACGATTACGTGAGGCAACCCAGCCGTTCCAGCCATCAGGGCTGCGGTAATAAAAAACATGTCCACTGTGGACTTATTGCCCGCAGTAAATGCTGTCATACCCAGTTCCGTAGTCAGGCTGTCTAATCTGTCCAGCAGGTAGATACCTGACCCGTCATTCATGGTTGAGCCAAAGCCAAGCATCGGCAACGGGTTCCCCGTTAACATTAGCGAGATGTATATGGCGGGCACTAGATAGGCGAAAATTAGAACACAGTACTGCGCTACCTGGGTATAAGTGATGCCCTTCATGCCGCCAAGAACTGCATAAAAAAATACGATAGCCATGCCCACCAAAACACCCGTATCGATGTCAACCTCAAGGAACCTAGAAAAGACGATACCCACGCCACGCATCTGACCGGCAACATAGGTAAAGGATATAAAGATGACACAGACGACCGCCACGAGCCTGGCAGTCTGAGAATAGTATCGATCGCCAACAAAATCAGGCACTGTATATTTTGAAAACTTCCTCAGGTAGGGCGCAAGGAGAAGCGCAAGCAAGACATAACCACCAGTCCAACCCATCAGGTACCGGGCGCCATCGGCACCTTCGAAGGCAATGATGCCCGCCATGGAGAGAAAAGACGCAGCAGACATCCAATCAGCAGCAGTCGCGGCGCCATTGGCTAGAGGGCTAACATGTGATCCCGCGACGTAGAACTCTTTAGTGGAGGCTGAACGGCTCCATATGGCTATGCCTATATAGAGTGAAAATGACAACCCGACATACAGGTAGGTCAAAGCCTGTAAGCTCATGGTCTAGTCTTCCTCTTCGACGCCATACTTTCGATCCAGCCTGTTGGCTGCCCACACATAAACGAAGATAAGCAGCACAAAACAATAGATTGAGCCCTGCTGGGAAAACCAGAAGCCCAGTTTATAGCCAAAAAAGCGAAACTGGTTTAAGTAGTCGACAATCAAAATGCCACAAACAAAAGAGACGAAAAACCATATGCTGAGCAGAACCAGCATCAGCGTGACGTTAGCGCGCCAGTATTCATTGTTATTTTCAGACATATTCTATTGCCGACAGTATCCTGTTCTTCCTATAGGTCTAGCGGCCGGTAATAGTCCTTTCCGGAGTTTGCATATTCACCCATCAGCTTCATGAAAGTCTCGCCAGCGGACCCTTCCTCTGTCAGGGTCAGATTCTGGCGAATGAAATTGATGCTGTCCGGGTTCAATTCCTGGGCTAAATCCCAATATTGCTCGGCTTGTGCTTTCTGCCCATGTGCACGAAACAGGTTCGCTAGCCGAAATGCAGCATCGGCTTTCAACTGATCAAAGCTATGCTCACGGATTTTGCCGGTTACGGTTGCGGCAGACTGAACAAACTCGCTATCAGCCCCCTTCGCCACCCAGTCCTTCAACGCAGGCGTATAAACATCGTTGCCGAAAGTGATGGCTTGTTCACCTTCACCGATTTCATGGACCTTCGAGTAAGTGCCTTCGTCAATACGAACGATCCTGCCGTCCTCGTCGACCCATGCGGCAGAAGGTACATTCACGAAATTAAATGCACTGCTTATAATATGATTCTCGTCGACTATCTGGATGTAGGTAGGATTAGCAGCATCGAATATTGGTCCAGCTACTGCTTCACCACCTGTGTCCTCCGCTGCGCAGATAATGACAAAGTTTGGATCGTTAATTTCTTCATAAACATGTTGCCACACGGGCACGTCAAGAAAGCATCCTCACCAGGAAGACCAGGTCACAATCAGGGCTTTTTTGCCCTTGAGATCTGACATCCTGATCACTTCACCCTGTCGGTCGATAAGCTCGAACTCCGGTGCCATAGCATCCACATTCATATTTTCTCGCTTCGCCGGGATTTCGGCAAAGCTCCAGACTCCAGCTTCACGATCCACAACGTAAGGCTGCCCCAGCCGATCCGCAAAGGCCGTCAGGTCAAACCACTGCTGACCATCCTGCTCTA
This sequence comes from Gammaproteobacteria bacterium, assembly GCA_002726655.1. Classification (GTDB taxonomy): domain Bacteria; phylum Pseudomonadota; class Gammaproteobacteria; order Pseudomonadales; family Azotimanducaceae. The sequence goes on along the minus strand of PBRP01000108.1, from coordinate 8,891 downwards.
TGAGCAAATCATCAACGTTCGGGACACACAAATCCTTATAGCAGGCACCCTCGGGCTTCATCTCAAAGCCATTGACCCTGGCAAGGTCTTCCAGGTGGATCAGGAGGCCTTCGCCATTACCGGTTTCCGCGAGGGTAATTACCTTTCCCTGATACAGGACGGTAGTACTGCCCTCCTGATGGATCTGCGTTGTTTCGAACGGATGTCGAAATTCAGGGTACGCCATAAAGGCTTCGGACATGAGCTCTCTCCTTACTAGATCTGTTTATAATTGATTGATTATTTAATTGTCAAAGCCAAACTATCTTGATCAGCTTCAACGGTCAACTTTCCGCAAGCAGAAATTTCGCCGCGAGACTTGTCTTAGCCTCTTAATCACCACCTACATTTTCAGCGACCAACGGACTAGTTACCCTTATCACTGGGGACATTTCTCTACCCAATCTCGGACTCTGCCAACCCCAGCTTGGTTTCAGAATCGAGCTTGGATTGAATACGAACTACAATGTAGTTTACTGCAAGCCCTGTTAGTATCCCGGGTGCAGCCTCGCTGATCACATTACTCCACCCCACATAAATCCATGACAAAGCGATGCCGAATCCGATAGTAATCGAGATCAAAAGTGACAATCCCGAATGCTACCACTCAAACACCTTAATTATCACAGCGGGCGCAAGTCCGGCAGCAAGTAGTGAAATGGATGTCAAGGCCAGGTCCACCACGGAAGCCTCAATTCGAAGCGAAGTCACCAATGTTATGAATCCCAGAACAGAGATCAAAACTATGTCCTTCAGTTTTCCCAGCCATCGCGTTAATGGCGGGAAGGCACTTACAAGTGATTGTGACATGGTTACTAGTAAACTGTTGGAGGTGGATGCCATCGTCGCGAAGATGTCAGCGATCACCACTCCTGCGATCAAACCTGGAAAATAGGTCTGGAAAAAAATCCCAAAACCCTGTTCCGGGTCTTCGATTTCAGGCATAACACCTCTCAGCAACATGCCAAATACTGTCATTGACACCCATGTAAACTGCACATAACCAATGTAAATCCACTTTGCCGCGTCAGTTTCACTAGCGCTGGCACCAGCAAGATAGCGCGTCGTTATTTGAGGTTGTCCCAACCCAAAACCCAAAGACGTAAAAACGTAGCCACAAACAAACGCAAGCGCGGCAATCAAACTCAAGTCACCCAATGGCGACAGAAAATTGGGATCGACGCTGTCATGAGCTAGATTAGCTGTAAAATTTGGCAAATCCTGAATGGCAATAGCTGCAACTGTGCCCAAAGCCAATGTGCAGTCATAGGTGGATCACCGGAATGGAAAAGTGGTGATGAGCCCTGGCATCGAGTTGATGCGGGTACCATTATTTACCGCCCACTGGATGGTGCGGAAGGTAAGCGTCCAGGAAAAGAGCCGATGCTGGCTCTATATGCCTGGCTGTACCAGTAAAGTCAGCAGGCTGAGACCATGGTTTCCAAGGATCCTTTGCTGCAACCGTTTCAGTTGCGCCACCTGACACTCAAGAATCGTATCATGAGTACCAGTCACACCATGCTGTATTCAGTGGATGGTGCGCCTGCCCAGCGGTACCAGCTATACCATGAGGAAAAGGCAACAGGTGGCATTGCTTTGACCATGTTTGGCGGGTCTTCCAACGTTGCCCCTGATTCGGCTACAGCCAGCGGCGTCGTAAACCTAACGCACGACTCCATTATTCCCCACTTCCAGCAATTCGCTGATCGTATACATCAATATGACTGTGCACTCATGTGCCAGATAACTCATCTCGGGCGCCGCGCCACAACAAAAGCGTTTGACTGGCTGCCTTCGGTTGCGCCTTCTCGCAGTCGCGAAGCGGATGGCGGCTTCCCGAAGGTAATGGATCATGACGACATTCACCGCATTGTTAAGTCCTATGGTGAAGCAGCGCTTCGTTGTAAGGAGGGTGGTCTTAATGGCTGCGAAGTCGTCGGCCAGGTTCACCTTCTGGAACAATTCTGGTCACCTGCATCTAATTGGCGAACCGACGAGTTCGGCGGCACCCTGGAGAACCGCCTGCGATTCAGGCTCATGGTTCTTGAGGAAATTCGTCGTAGGGTGGGTGATGATTTCATCGTCGGTATTCGAACCGGTATGGACCAGAATCTCGAAGGTGGCCTGTCCAAAGATGAGTGTCTTGAAATCGCCCGGATACATGAAAGATCTGGCTTGATCGACTTCATCAATCTCAACTATGGGCGCGTGGATACTGAAATTGACTACATCAATCTAATGCCCGGTATGTCAGCACCGCTGGCGCCATATCTGGATCTGGTTCAGGAATTTAGTCGTGAACTCAAGCTACCGGTATTTCACGCTTGTCGCATCAATGACACTGCCACGGCGCGTCATGCCGTAAGCGAGGAGATTGTCGATATGGTGGGTATGACACGGGCACACCTGTCTGATCCTCACATAGTGGAGAAGATCACGACCGGAGAGGAGACCCGCATACGTCCCTGTGTGGGTGCCACCTATTGCATGGATCATCGGTTTTGTCTGCACAATCCCTCAACCGGACGTGAGAAATCCCTTCCACACAGAGTACCAGCCGCGAACAAACTCAAAAGCGTGGTAGTCGTTGGTGGTGGCCCAGCTGGTCTGGAGGCAGCACGAGTATGCGCGCTGCGTGGTCATGAGGTCATTCTTCTCGAGGCACTTGACCGTCTCGGTGGACAGGTCGTCCTGGCGGCTAAAGCAGAATGGCGCAGAGATATACAGGGGGTTACCGACTGGCTTGGTGACGAAGTTCATCACCTGGGTGTGGATGTTCGATTGTCTGTCTATGCTGAACCTGAAACCATAGCGGACCTGGACCCGGATGCCGTAGTGATTGCAACGGGGGGGGCTACCTGACCTCGAATGGCTTGAGGGTCACGAGTATTGCGATAATGTTTGGGATGTCTTAAGTGGCAGCACCCAAATCAGGGCATCAGTCCTCCTCTTTGACGGTATCGGTGATCACTCAGCCGCTTGCTGTACTGAGATACTGGCTGCGCATGGTGCCAAAGTAGAACTCGCCTACCGGGGCCATCATGCCGCCCAAAAAACGGGCTATTTTAACTATCCGATTTATCTTAAACATTACTATGAGAAAGGCGTTGTACAGACACCGGACCATCGCCTGATCAAGGTTGAGAAAAGCAACCAGCAACTCTGCTCAACACTGGAAAACGAACTCACCGGGCAGGTAGAAAAACGGTTGACCGATCAGGTTATTGTTGAGCATGGCACTGTTCCGCTTGACGATCTCTATGAAGCGTTAAGAGCGGGATCATCTAACAACGGAAGCGTAGATATGGACAGGCTTCTAGCAGGCCAATCACAAACTCCGCAAGGTGAACTCAATGGTTATGAACTCTTCCGGGTTGGTGATGCCGTATCATGCAGGGATATACATTGCGCCATTCTTGATTCACGACGCCTGTGCAAGGATTTATGAAATCGGGCGATTTGAATTGACATCAGATTTAAGGGAAGGAACTGGTCCTGGAAACTGTTACATTTAGGTTTGCCGGCATTGCAACGCAACACCAGAGGGTGACAACGAAACTATGAATTCCGATAACAACATCATCTCGATCAATGGCATATCGAAGCACTTTGATGGGGTGAAAGCGGTCGACAACGTTAACCTTGAAATCCAGCGGGGCGAATTCTTCTCCCTACTGGGACCTTCAGGTTGTGGCAAGACGACACTACTGCGCATGCTGGCGGGATTTGAAGCGCCGAATACAGGAGAGATCTATATTGATGGTCAACCCATGTCGGCGATTCCTGCTTATAACCGGCCGGTGAATATGGTATTCCAAAACTACGCCATCTTCCCCCACCTGGACGTTGGCGGAAACATCGCCTTCGGCCTGCGCAAGTCTGGACTTTCGAAGGCCGAAATCAGCGCCAAAGTAGAGGAAATGTTGACCCTGATTAAGCTGCCGGGCTATGCCGAGAGATCAGCCACGCAACTCTCAGGTGGCGAACGCCAGCGTATATCGCTGGCACGTGCGCTGATCAAGCAGCCGAAGGTTCTTCTTCTCGATGAGCCACTGGGTGCTCTTGACAAGAAGTTACGCGAACAGATGCAGCTTGAACTAAGGGCGCTGCAGAAGTCTGTTGGTATCACCTTCGTCTTCGTCACTCACGACCAGGAAGAAGCACTGACCATGTCGGACCGTATTGCCGTCATGTCGAAAGGCCAGGTACTTCAGGTGGAGTCACCGGCGGATCTCTACGAACGGCCCAATTCACGTTTTGTGGCAGGTTTTATCGGGAACATGAATTTCTTCGATGGCCGGGTGCAAAAGATCGATGAGGGAACCACCTTCGTTGATGCAGGTCCCCTGGGTGCCGTCGAGGCCAGGATTGACAACGGAGCTCCTGCCGGTACCGATGTCGTGGTGGCAATTCGTCCTCAGAAACTGAAGCTACATTTGAAAGCACCGGGTGAAAGCGCCAACACCGTCGAGGGGCGTATGGGTCCAGCAGCCTACCTGGGTGATCGCAGTCATCTCAATGTCCTCGTTCCCGGGCGCGAGCAGCCGGTGGCTGTGGCGGTACAGAATATGGAGGGTTCAGAACTGACTGCATCAGATCAACCGGTCTGGTTGAGTTTTGCAGGTGAATCCGTGGTTCTGCTGAGATCCGAATAGTAGCAAGAGGAAGATACCGAAATGGCCGTGCTTCAAGTGGGTGATATTTCCATTCAGCGCATAGTCGAGCATGAGATTCCCTTCTACTACCCGCTTGATTTCTTTGACGAGGCAACTGCTGAAGCCGTCGAGCCTTATCGGGAGTGGCTCGAGCCGAAAGCACTGTGTCCGGAGACTGGCCGTATGATTATGCCGGTTCAATCCTACCTGGTCAGGACCCGACATCACTGCATTCTCATCGACACCTGTGTGGGCTGTAACAAGACTTATTCGGAACCGCCAGAGTGGCACCAACGAGAGAACCAGGTCTGGCTCAGCAATCTTGAAGCGGCAGGCGTGCACCCGGCTGAAATCGACTATGTGTTCTGTACCCATCTGCATTCGGATCACCGCGGCTGGAACACGCAGCTGGTTGATGGCCGCTGGGTACCGACATTTCCGAATACGCAGTACATATTTGCGCGTGATGAATACCGGGCGATGGAATCGGAAAACAGCTTGATCTTTATCGAGAACGTCCAGCCGATCCTGGAGGCCAAACAGGCGGTTCTGGTTGATCTGGACTACGCCCTGGATGACGAGATATGGCTCGAGCCTACGGTCGGCCACACGGTGGGTCATGTTGCGGTTAATCTAAAATCTGGCAGTAATCGTGCTGCTATGTGTGGAGACCTGATACACACTCCGCTGCAGTTGGCAGAGCCAGACTGGAGCCCGACCTTCGAATACGACCGGACCATCTCGACCAGGACCCGCAGGGCTTTCCTGGATGAACACTGTGAAAGTGACACCATTGTACTAACAGCGCACTTCCCATCGCCTTCGATCGGTCACATAGTGCCACGTGGAAGCGGCTACGACTTTAGGTATGTTCCTTCCGGTTAACGATTGATTCGATGGTACTTCCCATGGGCTGAGTACAGATCATTCGGGCACAAACGACTGAATTTTCATTCGCCCGTTGACTGAATTGACATCCTGGTGGCCCTGCATTAATAATCAACGGATTATTAGCCGCTAAGTGAGGAGTTTGGTTATGAGTGAGTTCAAAGACAAGGTAGTAGCGATTACGGGAGCCGGTGGTGGTATTGGTCGATCCCATGCATTGGAGTTTGCTCGGCGCGGTGCCAAGGTGGTTGTTAATGACCTTGGTGGAAGTGCAGATGGCGTGGGCGCCAGTGATATGGCGGATACAGTGGTGCAGGAGATTAAAGACGCGGGCGGCGAAGCCATCGCCAACAAGGCATCGGTCTCTGACAAGGCGGGTGCCAGGAGTATCATAGACGATGCGGTCAGTGCTTATGGCACCATCGACATCCTGGTCAATAATGCCGGGATTCTTCGCGACAAATCCTTCAAGAAGATGACGCTCGAAGACTGGGACCTGGTGCTCAATGTTCATCTCAACGGCACAGCATATGTCACCCATGCCGCCTGGCCGATCATGTATGAAAAGAATTATGGTCGCATTATGTTTACCAGTTCAGTTTCAGGAATTTTTGGTAATTTTGGCCAATCCAACTATGGTGCTGCCAAGACCGGCATGCTGGGTTTGATGAATGTGCTTGCAAAGGAGGGAGCTTCCCATAACATCAAGGTGAACACCCTCTCGCCAGCCGCGGCAACCAGGCTGACAAACACGATACCCGGTAGAGATGAAGACCTCGGTACACCGGATCCAACACGTGCCCCGGAACTGATCACCCCCGCTGTTCTTTTCATGTGCACAGAAGGAGCACCTACAGGCAAGATTATTCACGCCGGCGGCGGTAAATTCAGTATCTGTGCCGTCTACAATAATGAAGGTGTGGACCACGGCGTGGATTGCAGCCTGGAGACATTATTGGACGACGAAGAGAATCTGCTTGATATGTCCAAAGCAGTAGAAGGATTTTTTGGGGGCGGCTTCGGCTAGCGGCTGCAAGTCGTGGGGTCGGAGTAAAGTGCCAGAGTAAATCTAAGCAAAGTTAGGCCACAAAGCAAAAATTTACTCTGGCACTTTACTCCAACCCCAATGTTACCTGGACACGGGTCCGGGACCCGCATCCCACCAGAAGTTAGTCTTTAGACGCACATCATTGAGATCGAGGATACGATCCGCGGCCTCGGTAAAGGCATCACAGTTCGGCTCGGCCCCCAGGTCAACCCCTTCATTTGAGAACACTGCATCGGACGCGAAGCGGCCACTGGCTGCCTGGATAATTCGCCCATTGGGTGCCTCTTCCGAGGCCATGTAGATCACCGCCGGGCTGACCTGCCCTGGATGGTAATTTTCATCCGGTTCCTCAGCATCCAGACCACTGCCCGGTATGCCCGCGGTCATCCGGGTCGCAGCTGCAGGTGACAGGCAATTGGTGTGTACATTATGAGAGGCGCCTTCCCGTGACAGGTTGTTCATCAGCCCGACCATGCCCATTTTCGCAGCGCCGTAGTTGGCCTGTCCGAAACTACCGAGAATGCCGGATGCCGAAGAAGTAAAGATAATCCTGCCGTAGTTCTTCTCATACATGATCGGCCAGGCATGCCAGGTGACATAAGCCGTGCCATTGAGATGAACGTTAATCACCAGATCCCAGTCATCCAGGGTCATCTTCTTGAAGGATTTATCACGCAGGATACCGGCATTGTTGACCAGGATGTCGACCGTACCGAAAGTACTAACGGCCGTTTCTACGATGTCCCTGGCGCCGTCTCGATCAGCGACCGATGCCCTGTTCGCGACAGCTTCTCCGCCAGCAGCCTTGATCTCGTTGACCACTCGCTCCGCCGCATCACCTTCCCCAGAACCATCGACTGCTCCGCCCAGATCATTAACAACCACCTTGGCACCGCGCGCAGCAAGTAGCAGCGCATGCTGGCGGCCCAGCCCTCCTCCGGCACCGGTCACGATGGCCACTTTTCCTTCTACAGTCATGTTCGATATCTCCTCATCAATGTATGTGGGCGTCCAGTTTCACGCCGATTCCACTTCGGCGAACGGCAGACACTGATATTGCCGTGAACCAGTTCGTAGGCGCAATACCACTATTGGAGGATACCTTTTCAACGATAGCATTAGTACGCCTAATTCGGCCGACCAACTTAGGTAAAGAGGTCAGTGAAGCTGCACCGGTTAAGCAGGAGCAATCGCCTGGCTGTCACTAATTTGCGGTATGATTCCACTCAAGAATCAAGGCAGCCCATCAACATTGGCAGCACGGTAGAAACGAAAATGGAAGACACATCAGTACTGGTCTGGGGGACGCTGTTCGGGGGCATAGGTATTGGCTTTTTTATTTACGGCAAGAAACAAAAGAACCCCGTTGCATATTTTACCGGCATATCGCTATTTGTTATCCCCTACTTCATCACGGATACACTGTTTTTGATCGCGGCCTGCGTCGCAGTAATCGCCCTACCATTTTTCGTGAAGGTTTGATCCTAAACGCGGGTCTGCAGCAATCAGCGTCGGCTACTACACCTATTTCAATTCTCAGCCTTTACAGCAGGTGTAAGCTGAATCAAAATTCCGTTTGCTGATTTTGGGTGGATAAAAACCTGCGGCCCGCCTACACCGATTAGCTTTACACCTTTTCCCTCGAGGTCTTTAACTGTAGCATCCAGGTCATCCACCTCCATCGCCAGAGCATGAAGGCCTTCACCTCTGGATTCAATCGCGCGACCTACTGCAGCTTCATCGTTAGTAGGCGCGACGATTTCAATGAAACCTCCATTAGCCATGGGAAAGAATGCCTGCTTTATTCCCAGGGCATCTGATTCCGCCGTGCGCTCCAGTTCCATACCAAGATTATCACGCCAGGTTCTAACCCCTTCATCGAAATCCTTGACCCTGATTGCAATATGATCCACACCTTTCATCGCCATTGATTTTTCCTCCGCATAAAGGCTGCACTTTATTCTCAAATTGATGATTATCCGCCTCTCTTGGCAGACAATCTCTAGGTAGACAGTCTCCAGGTAAAGTTCCCCGAGTATACTGTCAGCCCATTTCAGTAACTGCTGCTACTTTTTCAACACCGTAACGCATGCCACATGATTCCAACCAAACACCTGGCAGACACCAACTTTTGCTTCCTTGGAAATCTGTCGTTTCTCAGCCTGCCCGTGCATCTGCCAGACAATTTCACATACCTGACCCAGGCCGGACGCACCGGGAGGCTCCCCTTTGCACTGGATACCACCGCTAGGGTTGATCGG